>CAZYYL010000132.1:0-3757 GCA_964651425.1 uncultured Microbacteriaceae bacterium
GCGTTTTCGGACTGCAGTTGCTCGGCTTCACGGGCTGGGTCGTGCAGGTGTTCTACGGTGTCGCACTCGTCGTTGCCGTGACCGTCTCCCACATCCTTCGCAAGCGCATCAAAACTTAATTTCCCCTATCCCGAGCTAACCACCCCTACGGTTCGCTAACACCCAAGAAAAATAAGGAGCAATCGAATGAACAAGTCGATCAAGGCGCTCGTCGGCATCGCTGCCGTCGCGAGCATCGTTGGTCTCGCGGGCTGTAGCGCCGGCGGCACCGACGGCGGCACCACCGAGATCACCGACCCACAGGCCGTTATGGCTGGCGAGGCCGTTCTCCCCTTCCAGTCGGCCGTGGACGAATTCACAGCACCCGGTTCGCCAATCGAAAACGTGGCCAGCCTCGCTGGCAAAACGGTCTACTACATCCCCGCAACAATGCAGGTTCCCCTCTTCAAAATTGTCGAGCAGGGCCTCCAGGCATCGTTTGGACCTTTGGGAATCACCGTCGTCACGTGTGACGGCAAGGTAAACCCGCAAGACCTGGCTTCGTGCCTGGGCCAGGCCGTTGACGCACAGGCTGGCGCAGTCATTGTGGGCAGCCTTCCCTACCAGATGGCTCCCAACGCATTCGACGCCGTCAATGCTGCCGGCATCCCACTTGTGTTTGGCCTGCTCGGTGACTCGGCTGGCCAAGGTGACCCGGCTTCGATGAGCGACCTGAGCAAGGTTGGCTACGTCACGCCGAACTTCGTCGAAATGCAGGCGCTCAATGCGATGGCCGTCATTCACGACTCCAACGCCGCCGCCAACGTGCTCGTTGTCGAGGCAACCGATACCGAAGCGACAAAGGCATGGATGGAATACGGCGCACTGCCGACGTACGCCGACATGTGCCCAAACTGCAAGGTCACGGTGTTGACGACCACCACGAGCGAGCTCGACAAGCTTCCGAGTCTCATTAGCGCGAAGCTCGTGGCTGACCCCGAAATCACCTACATCCACTCCACGTTCGATTCGCTCACGCAGTCGATTCAGCAGGGTGTGCAGTCGGCGGGCTCGACCAACGTCAAGATTGTATCGATGGATGCGTACCTCGACGTGCTCCAGGGCATGAAGTCAAACGGACAGGTCGTTTCCGACTTTGGATACAACCTCTTTGCTGCCGGTTGGTACATGACCGACCAGGCCCTGCGCATGATGACCGGTGGACAGGCGATTGAAAAGGAGAAGTTCCCCTTCCGTCGCATGTTCACGCCCGCCAACGTCGGTGAACTCGACCTGACCGCAACCGGTCAAGAGAGCGGCTCGTGGTACGGCTCCGCCGACTACATGGCCGGGTTCTCGGCTCTGTGGGGCGTCACTCCGTAACTCGTGAGGTGATCTCACAACGGGGGCGTCGGACCGAACACTCGGCCGGCGCCCCCGTCACTTTTTCTCACACTTCACTAGACACAGTGTCAGCTGACTGAACACTCGTCGATTCTCACCTAGGCTGGAAACGTGGTCGGTCTACGTAAAGCGCAAAAAGAAATGACGCGCAACCTCCTTCTTGACAAGGGTCTCGAACTCTTCAATTCGCAGGGCTACTCCGCGACAACCATCGATGACATCGCTGCGGGGGTCGGTACAACCCGAACGACTTTTTATCTTCACTTTCCGTCGAAAGGCGATCTCGTTCGGTCTCTCGTTGAGACGGTGAACGACATTCTGACGAGCATCGATGATCCCTCGCTCACCGACGTCGTCGCCTCAAATGACCGAAAACTGATTCGTGAGTTTCTCAACAATAAATTCGACCAATGGATTGAGATTAAGCCCTACATCACCGCGGCACATCAGGCCGCTGCCGTGGAGCCGGACATCCAGACCACAATTGACCAGTGGTTCGATGGTGCCATTGACGAAATTGAAGCCGGGCTCAATCAGGCGAACCGTTTTGATCCCGGAGTGCGTCGCATCCGCTGCGCACTCGCCTTTGGCGAACTCGAGTTCATCTCCCGACGCTGGATGCGACTCGGGTGGACTGTCGATCGCGAAATTGCCTTGAACGCCATGACCGATTCGTGGTGCCACTTGCTTACGGATTAATTCAGCGTGGGTCTTGTTTTTGTTTGTATTGATAATTAGTCTGTGTACTGACTAATTGTCGCGTATACGTTCCGATTGAAGGGTTTGAATCATGCAGTTTCATGAACAAGGCTTTGTCGTTGGCGATCCACTCCTCCGCCCGGTCGATCCCGGTGTCGCGAGCCGGACATCGGGACTCCCCAAGGAAGTCGACGTACTCATCGCAGGAACCGGTCCGGCCGGGCTCTTGCTGGCGGCGCAGCTTTCCGCCTTCCCGCACGTCTCGACCCGGATTGTAGAAAAGCGTCAGGGCCCCCTCCAGGTTGGTCAGGCAGACGGGCTGTCGTGCCGTTCGGTCGAAACGTTCAACACGTTCGATTTCGCCGAGCGCATCATGAAAGAGGCCTATTGGGTCAACGAGACGGTGTTCTGGCGACCCGACCCCGCACATCGCGCGGACATCGTGCGCACCGGACGTATTCAAGACGTCGAGGATGGGTTGTCTGAGTTTCCTCACATCATCGTCAACCAGGCGCGCGTGCATGATTTCTTTCTCGAATTCATGCGGCACTCACCGAGCCGACTTGAGCCGGACTACGGTTACGAAATTGTGGGGGTCGACGTTGCGTCAACAGGAACGCATCCCGTGACGGCAACGCTGCGCCAGGCTGACGGCAGTGAGACAACAGTGCGCGCAAAGTATGTTGTCGGGACAGACGGAGCAAGGAGCGTCGTGCGCGAGTCGATTGGGCGCGAGCTCGTGGGCACATTCCAAAACCACCGCTGGGGCGTTATCGATGTATTGGCCAACACGAACTTCCCCGACATCCGACTAAAGGCGGCCATCCAGTCAGAGAATGGCTCGAACATTCTGCTTATCCCCCGTGAGGGTGGGTATCTTTTCCGCCTGTACGTCGACCTGGGTAACGTCGACCCCGATAATCGTGAGGCCGGACGTGACATCACAGCGGAAGGTGTCATTGAAATTGCGCAACATGCTCTTCTGCCCTACACGCTCGATGTCAAGGACATCGCGTGGTTTTCCGTCTACGAAGTTGGCCACCGCGTTACCGACGGTTTCGACGACGTTCCCGACGGTAATCGCGCAACCCGCACTCCTCGCGTCTTTATTGCCGGTGACGCCTGTCACACACACAGCGCGAAGGCCGGCCAGGGGATGAACGTCTCAATGCAAGACACATTCAATTTGGGGTGGAAACTTGCGGCCGTGCTCGAGGGTCGAAGCGGTGCGGAGCTCCTGCACACGTATCACGGTGAACGCCATCAAATCGCACACGACCTCATCAATTTCGACAGCGAGTGGTCGAAGATCATGGCTACGCCGCCGAAAGACCCCTCGAAACCAGACCAGCCGGGGATCGACCCCGCCGTGCTTCAGGAGTATTTCATCAAGGGCGGTCGCTTCACCGCGGGCATGTCAACGCACTATCCACCGTCGCTCCTCATCGGCGAAGCCAATCATCAGTCACTGGCCACTGGTTTTCTCATCGGAATGCGGTTCCACTCGGCGCCCGTGGTGCGGCTTGCCGACGCAAAGCCGATGCACCTTGGGCACGTCGCGAAGGCCGACGGGCGTTGGCGGCTCTTCGCGTTCGCGGATTGTCCCGACGACCCTGCCGGCTTAGGGGGCGGTGCAGCTCCACGCTTACGGGCGCTCATGGAGTTTCTTGCCAAC
>CAZYYL010000133.1:0-3734 GCA_964651425.1 uncultured Microbacteriaceae bacterium
CGGTCGAGCACCCGATGTGCTCCTCTCAGCCCGGTGATGCCGGACTCCCGTGTTCAGCACAACTTTACTCGCTGGCATCCCCGATGCGCGCCGACAAATCTTCGCGCTTCAACAGCGATGCCGGTCGCACCGCATTCTCTCCGAACTTCGCCACGACGTCATCCATCGCGAGTTCGACGTCGGTCCACGCTTCGTCCGTCTCGGTCCACAGTCCGACCGGCGATGAGCCGGTTTCAACGAGATTGGATGCGCGCACGCTGAGTAACCGAACCGGTCGCGCGCGCGGGTCGAACTCATCGAACAACTCGAGAGCCCGCGTGAGAATCTCGCGCCCGGTCTGGGTGGGCTCTGCGAGCGTGACCGAACGAGTGACGCTTTCGAAGTTGGAGAATGTGACACCGATTGAGATTGTGCGCGCATCGAGGCCTGCCTCACGCAGTGATCGGGCTACGCGGTCGCTCTGACTCAGCATGAGCGCGCGAATCGTCTCGAGTTCCGACACATCGGCCTCGAACGTGTGGGCCCGCGAGATGCTTTTCTCGCGGGCGCGGGCGACGACGGGTCGATCATCCTGCCCCAACGCCAATGCATGCAGGTGACGCCCGACGCCTTCACCGAGCGCCGAGGCGAGCGAACTCACCGGCGTATCGGCGATGTCGGCGACGGTGCGAATCCCTCGGCGCTCGAGCAACTTGGCGGTCTGCGGTCCGACGCCCCAGAGCGCGCGAATCGGCAGCGGATGCAGAAACTCGAGCACCCGGTCGGGAGCAACTTCGAGCACGCCGTCGGGCTTGCAGCGCCCCGACGCAAGTTTGGCGATGAATTTCGTCGTTGCGATGCCGACCGAACACGTGAGTCCGGTCTCGGCCAGAACACGCCGACGAATTTCGGATGCGATGAATGGGCCATCGCCAATCGCTCGGCGAGCGCCCGTCACGTCCAAGAACGCCTCGTCGATGCTCAACGGTTCGACGAGCGGGGTGAACGAGCGGAAAATCTCCATGACCTCACGTGAGTACTGCTGGTAGAGCTTGTGGTGCGGTTCGAGCACGATGAGTGTTGGACACATGCGCCGCGCCGTGCTGAGTGGCATCGCACTGCGAATGCCCAGTTCCCTCGCTTCATAGGTGGCGCTCGTGACAACCGAGCGCGGCGAATCGTGAGCGACGACAGCGGGCTTGCCGCGCGCATCCGGATTTTGAAGCAGTTCGACGGAGGCGAAGAACGCGTCCATGTCGACGTGCAAAATGACAGGAGTGACCGGGTTGGTGTTCGCCCCGGCCTTTGGCGAATTCCCCGCGTGAGGCGAGGTCATGGTCAAAACCTAGTTACGGCGACCGAGGATGTTCATCGGGATGACCAGCGCGATGAGGTTCACGATGATGCCGGCGAAGAAGACCCACGCAGCCCACGCTTCGGGAACCTGGAACGAGAGACCGAACAGCCAGAAACCGGCGTAGAAGAAGCCGCCAGCGATGAGGAACGCGAGGATGTTGAGCATTGGATTTCTCCCGAAGAATTCGTGACTTGTCGTCAGCCTAGCGCACGATTTTCTCGTTACCGGCGAGGCGCTGAGCAATCCAAATGGGCAAGATAGACACCAAAATCATGACCACGGCGATGACCGAAACGATCGGCGCCTGAGCCGGACGGAACATGTTGTCGAGAATGAAGATCGGCAGTGTGGTCACACCGACTCCTGCCGTGAACGTGGTGACGATGATCTCGTCGAAGCTCAGCGCGAAGGCGAGAAGCCCGCCGGCAAACAGGGCCGAACGAAGTTGCGGGAATGTCACTAAGCGGAAGGTCGTCCATACGCCGGCACCGAGGTCAGCCGATGCCTCTTCGAGGTTCGTGCCCATGCGACGAAGGCGCGCGATGACGTTGTTGAAGACGGTGACCACACAGAAGGTCGCGTGAGCGATGACGATGGTCCAGATGGAGAGGGGCACGCCGAGAATCGTGCGGAAGAAGTTGTTCAGCGCGATACCGGTGATGATGCCGGGCAACGCAATCGGCAAGATGACGAGCAGACTCACTGCGTCGCGACCGAAGAACGCGAAGCGCTGCAGCGCGAAACTGATTGCGGTGCCGAGCACGAGCGCAACTGCCGTAGCAATCACGCCGACTTGCACACTGGTGAGCACGGCGTTCATCGCACCCTCGCTCTGCGAGGCCTTGACCCACCAGTCGGTCGTCAATCCGGGAGGCGGCCACGAGAGGCTCTGGCTGGTCGAGAACGAGTTGATGAGCACGACAACAAGGGGTATGTAGACGAGCACGAGCACGAGGCCGGTTGCGGTGGCGAGCGTGCCCCGGGCGAATTTGCTGAGTTTCATCGCATCCGCCTAGAGGTTGTCCAACGCGCCCGTGCGCCGAACCGCAAACAGGTATCCGAAAATGATGACGATCGGGATGAGCGCAACTGCGGCCGCAAGAGGCAGGTTGTTGGCCGTACCGACGTTCGTGTAAACGAGGTTGCCGAGCATCTGGCTCGCACCACCGACGATGTTGACGGTGATGTAATCGCCGAGCGACAGACAGAAACTGAAGATCGAACCCGCAATGATTGCCGGCAGAATCATCGGGAAAACGATATGGCGGATGCTCGACCACGACTTCGCGCCGAGATCGCTCGAGGCCTCGATCAGTGAGTCGGGCACGCGCTCAAGCCCGGCGTAGATCGGCAAGATCACGTAGGGCAACCACAGGTACGACAGCGTGATGATCGTTCCCGTGATGCCGTAGCCCGGGCCTTCGATGCCGAACGGATTGAGGAACCACTGCAGGATGCCCTCGCCCGAGAGCACGGAACGCCAGGCGTAAACCTTGACGAGGTAGCTCGCCCACAGTGGCATGAGGACCGCAATGACAAGAATGCGTTGGATGCGCGGACCCGCGACCTTGGCCATAAAGAAGGCGATGGGCAGCGCGAGCGCGATGTCGATGACCGTCACGGCAAGGGCGACTCCGAGTGTGCGCAGCGTGACGGCGTGATACAGGTCACCCGTGATGACGGTGACGATGTTGTTGAGTGTCCAGTCGATGCGAATTTCGCCAGTGAAGCTATCAACCTGCCAGAAGGCGGTGATGAGCAACGCGGCGAGAGCGACGATGTAGACGACGACGAGCCACGTGAGTGGGGCCGCGAGAAGAATGGCGAGCCGAGCTCGCGGATGTGACGAGAGGAACACCGACCCACGACGGGCAGCGGTATCCCGAATCTGGGGAACCGCTGCCGCGCCGTGTTGTGACGTCGTGTCACTGGTCGTGCTCATGTGTGGGTGTTAGCCCTTGATTTCCTGCCACGCGGCAGTCCATGCCGTGTAGTCGGTGCAGGTGACGTCGGTACGTCCGTCGAGGCACTTTGCCGTCGGGGTCGTCCAGTACCAAAGCTGGTCAGCGAAGGCCTGGTCGCCCGCGTTGAACGCGTCACAGTCGGTACGGAAGTCACAGGCCGCAGCCGTGGCAGGAGCTTCACCGAACCAGCCGGTGGCGGCCGCGTTGGCCTCCGGGCTGATGATGTAGTCCATCCATGCGTAGGCGCAGTTGACGTTCTTGGCGGCCGAGGCAACCATCCATGTGTCCGACCAGCCGGTCGCACCTTCCTTGGGCAGAACTGCCTTCACCGCTGTGGGCTGTGCGAGGTAGTTCATGATGACCTGCCAGGTGGTGGTGAGAACCGTGTCACCCGAGTCAAGAGCAGAGATGGCCTTGAGGTAGTCCGACCAGTA
>CAZYYL010000134.1:0-3729 GCA_964651425.1 uncultured Microbacteriaceae bacterium
AATCGCGTTCGTTCGCAGTCGGTTGAGCACCAGTTCCGGGTCAACGAACTGCGCGCGATGTTTGGTCCGCTCGTGATGTCTCCCCTGCTGCCCGAGCGCACGTCACTGCAACAGGCCCAGGGTGCCGCACGACCCGTTCACGCGTGGCCTGGTGAAGCGTCGGCTGAGATGGCCGGTTACTTCGAGCAACTCCTCGATCGAGTACTTCGCATTGCTCGTATCGGCGACCCGCGCCAGCAGCAGAGTGCGACCTACGGCAACCCGTCAACGGGTCAGTTTGCCATGGGTCAGATTGCGCAGGGCCAAGTGCCAAACGCGCAGTCGACTGTTCCACAAGGCGTCGACTACTCGGCAGCTGCCAATTACGGAAACCTCAACGACTAAGCCTCACGAGCGAACGCACCCCCGAGCAGTTAGACAGGTGCGCGGTTAAGCAGAGACGCGGTTAGGCGGATGCGCGACGAGCGCGACGAGCGGAAAGTTCATCCATCTCAGGAGACTCCGTCTCGAGTTCGACCAGGCTTGACTCGACCTCGCGAAGCACCTTGCCGACCGCGATGCCGAAGACGCCCTGGCCGCGGCTCATCAGGTCGATGACTTCATGGTCCGACGTGCACATGTAGACGCTGATGCCGTCGCTCATGAGCGTGGTCTGAGCGAGGTCGTAAAAGCCGGCGGCGCGAAGTTCGTCGATCGCCGTACGAATCTGCTGCAGTGAAATGCCGGTGTCAAGCAGTCGCTTAACCAACTTGAGAACGAGGATGTCGCGGAAGCCATACAGGCGCTGCGAACCAGAACCGGCTGCACCACGAACGGTGGGAACAACGAGTTCGGTGCGAGCCCAGTAGTCGAGCTGGCGGTAAGTGATGCCGGCCGCACGAGCAGCCACAGTTCCGCGGTAGCCGACCGAGTCATCGCGTTCAGGCAGTCCGTCGGTAAACAGCGGACTCAGCTCGTACTCTTCGGGCTGACCGACCGTTGCGTCACTCATGGAGGACACCTTCCTGAACCAAAATTAACCCTCAAGTTTCGCTTGAGACTTTTACAATGTACGCACTGCGCGAGGCAAACCTGTGGATTTCGTTAATCTCCCACTTCGGCGTGTCGCCATAACGAGAGACTTTCAGATTACGCCTGACCTGCGTTGCGCGAAATGACTTCGCGGAGAATCTGTGAGCGCACCGTCTCCATGAACACGGCAATCTCGTTTGCGCGTTCGACCGACTTAGCTCGACTCGCCAAACCTTGACGCTTAGCCAAGGGTGCGAGTGCACGTTCGATCAGCGCGAATTCTTTCTCCGCCGTTGCGCGCAACACCGAAAGGTGGCGTGGCTCGATACCCGAACGCTGCAATTGGACCAGTGCGGTCAGCATCGTGAGTTCTTCGTCGCCGAAATTCTCCGCTGCCGCGATGAGGTTTGCCGAGATTGCATCCTGCAGAAGATTGGTGGATGCGCCCGCCGCCTTGATCATTTCGACCGCCGTGTAGCGAACGCGTGTCGAAAGAACCGAGTTAGCCGTGAGCCCAACCGACGTGGGGAGCGGAGACGCCTTGCCCGCGGCCATCGCGTCAAGGTGCGCCTTGATTTTCTTCAGCGGGAAGAAGTGGTCGCGCTGCAAAGTCAAAATCAGACGAAGTCGCTCAATGTCGTCGCCCGAGAACTTGCGGTAACTCGACGGCGTGCGAAACGGAGTAACGAGTTCTTCAGATTCGAGAAAGCGAAGCTTCGATGGGCTCAGGTCAGGAAACTCCGGCTGAAGCTTCGCGAGCACCTGACCGATGCTGAATACCGGGCGCGTTGAGGCAGGAGCCTGGATGCTCGCCGATGTCGTTGCGCGATTCGCGCCGGTCGCCGGGGCCATTAACTCGCTCCGTTTGCAAACGCAGCAGCAACGTCGACGCGTGATGCGAAGAACGTCAGGCGGTACTTGCCCACCTGCACCTCATCACCGTCGGCGAGCGCAGCCGATTCGACAATCTCGCCGTTGCGGTAGGTGCCGTTCAAAGACCCGAGGTCTTTCACGGAGAAGTTCGCACCATTGCGAATGAAGTTTGCGTGGCGACGGGAAACGGTCACGTCGTCAAGAAAGATGTCGGCGTCAGGATGACGGCCCGCAACCGACTGGTCCTGGTCGAGGAGGAATCGCGATCCAGCACCCGGACCACGTCGAACAATGAGCAATGCTGAACCCGAAGGCAGTGCAGCAATGGATTCGCTCTCTTCCGCAGTAAGGTCGGCAGCGTCCACAGCGTGCAGTTGGTTAAGGAAGGCGGCACCGAAATTCGCGGTCGTCGACGACGAACCCGATTCGGCAGCTGCACGATCCTCGCCCTGACTGGCGTGTGATTCGCTCAAGATTTGACCCTTTCCTACTGCTCTCAATCACACTAGCTCACCTGAGCGACACCTAAAATACTTGTAACGCAAAGGAGTGCAATGAACCCCTTAATTCTTTCCCTTTGGGTGCTCGGTGGCATTTGCGCGGGCACCTGGCTGATGTCCGTCATTACACGTGAATACTCCTGGGTCGACCGCATTTGGTCGATTGTGCCCTTCGTGTATGTATGGATCTTCGCTGCGTCAACCAACTTCACGGATGCGCGCCTCAACGTGATGGCCGTTCTCGCCACCGTGTGGGGTGCACGCCTGACGTTCAACTTCACGCGAAAGGGCGGATACGCTCCCGGCGGTGAGGACTACCGTTGGCCCATCCTGCGGGCACGTATGTCCCCCGTGCAGTTCCAGCTTTTCAACATCTTCTTCATCGT
The DNA here is from genome assembly GCA_964651425.1 of uncultured Microbacteriaceae bacterium. Lineage (GTDB taxonomy): Bacteria > Actinomycetota > Actinomycetes > Actinomycetales > Microbacteriaceae > RFQD01. Next base: position 2,771 of record CAZYYL010000134.1, read on the forward strand.
TATCGTTCAGAACGTGATCTTGTGGCTGATCGCAATGCCCGCGTACACCGCGTGGCTCAATCAGTCGTCGTTCGGCACCACGGACATCCTTGTCGTCTTGCTATTCCTCTTCTTCTTGACACTCGAGACCGTCGCTGACCAGCAGCAGTGGAACTTCCACAAGTGGAAGTCGGCCGAACGTGCCGCCGGTCGCACACCGAACCCCGGCTTCTTGACCACAGGTCTGTTCAAGTTCTCGCGTCACCCGAACTTCTTCAGCGAGCAAGCTCAGTGGTGGGTGTTTTTCCTGTTCGGTGCTGTTGCCGCCGGCTCGCTCCTGCAGTGGACGGTCGTCGGTGCATTCCTGCTCACCGCTCTCTTCATCGGATCCACGCGATTCACCGAAGAGATTTCGGCGTCGAAGTACCCCGACTATGTCGCATACCAGCGACGCACGAGTGCGCTTATTCCGTGGTTCCCGCGTCGCGCGGGCGAGGCGACCGCCAAGGCATAACTCGGCTTCCGGGCATCGAGAGATACGCGATTCCCACGAGTACGAGAGCAAACCCGACCCACCCGGTTGGTGAGATCACTTCGCCGACGAATGTCACGGCCATGACGACCGCGACAACCGGCTCCATCAGCGAGTACACACCGGCGACGGATGCGCGCAACGTGCCCAGCGAAAACGCAAGTAGTGAGTGACCAACGGCGGTCGGGAAAATCGCGAGGTAGAGCATCACGGGCACTGCACTGACGTGTGCCGAAATTATTGGCGCTGAGAAGGCGAGCACGCCGAGCAACGGGATAGCAGACACGAGCTGCATGGCCGAGATGGTTCCACGAAAGTTGAGCGGCGTGCGCGCTGAGGGTTGTCCTAAACGCGCGACCTGCGGGTGCGGCGCCATAAGTCGGTTCGCCATAAACGTGTACATCGCGTAACTGAATCCCGCAACGAGAGCGAGTGCGATTCCACCTGG
>CAZYYL010000135.1:0-3711 GCA_964651425.1 uncultured Microbacteriaceae bacterium
ACCCTCGATGAAGTCAACGTCAGGACGATCGACTTGGCCCAAGAACTGGCGTGCATAGGCACTGAGCGACTCCACGTATCGACGCTGACCTTCGGCGAAAATCGTGTCGAAAGCGAGCGACGACTTGCCCGAACCCGAGAGACCCGTGAACACGACGAGCGAATTGCGCGGCATTTCTACATTGACGTTTTGCAGGTTGTGCACCCGCGCTCCGCGTACAGAGAGCGTGTCGAGGTCGCGCGCGTGGGGTGTGGTCACAGAGAAACAGTCTACGGCGCGAGCCGTGACGGCTCAGTCGCGGACGGTCGCCTCAAGAATGCTGTTGGGCTAGTCGTGCCCGGCGCGGCCCATGTTGCGCAATTCGCGCTTGATTTCAGCGAGTTCGTCACGGATGCGCGCCGCGAGCTCGAACTTCAACTCGGCTGCGGCTTCACGCATTTGTCCATTGAGTTCGGCGACGAGCGCCTCGAGCGCCTCGAGACCTTCACCCGCGATCGCGCGGCGACCAGAGATTGCGGCGATTGCGTCCGCGCCCGGAGCGTTGCGACCGCCTCGGCCACGCGTCGCCTTCTCTGTTTCGGCCAGCAACTCAACAGTGTCGGCATCTTCACGCGCGAGCATCGCAGTGATGTCGGCGATCTTCTTGCGCAAAGGTTGCGGGTCAATCCCTCGCTCCTCGTTGTACGCAACCTGCTTGGCGCGGCGACGGTTGGTTTCGTCAATCGCGCGGATCATCGAATCCGTCATGACGTCTGCGTACATGTGCACCTCACCCGAGACGTTTCGCGCCGCACGACCGATGGTCTGAATGAGCGAGGTTGTCGAACGCAGGAAGCCCTCTTTATCCGCGTCGAGGATGCTTACAAGTGAGACCTCAGGTAGATCGAGCCCCTCGCGAAGCAGGTTGATGCCGACGAGTACATCGAAAATTCCCTGGCGCAGTTCGGTCAGCAACTCGACGCGACGAAGTGTGTCAACGTCAGAGTGGAGGTAACGAACCCGCACGCCGGCCTCGGTAAGGAAGTCGGTGAGCTCCTCTGCCATTTTCTTCGTCAGTGTTGTGACGAGTACGCGTTCATCCTTTGCCGCGCGCACGCGAATCTGCTCGAGCAGGTCGTCAATCTGTCCCTTCGACGGCTTGACGATGACCTGCGGGTCAACGAGACCGGTTGGGCGGATGATCTGCTCAACGACACCGTCGCTCACACCCATCTCGTACTTGCCGGGCGTTGCAGACAGGTAGACCGTCTGGCCGACACGGTTCTTGAACTCGTCGAACCGCAGAGGACGGTTGTCGAGCGCACTGGGCAACCGGAAACCATGTTCGACAAGCGTGCGCTTTCGCGACGCATCGCCCTCGTGCATCCCGCCGATTTGTGGCACGGTGACGTGCGACTCGTCGATCACGCACAAGAAGTCATCGGGAAAATAGTCGAGCAAACATTTCGGCGGCGCACCCGGCTCACGTTGGTCGATGTGACGCGAATAATTTTCGATGCCGGAGCAGAAGCCGATTTGCTGCATCATCTCGAGGTCGAACGTTGTGCGCATCTTGAGGCGTTGTGCTTCGAGAAGTTTGCCTTGCGCTTCGAGCTCGGCAAGGCGTTCGGCGAGTTCGGCTTGAATGGTGCCGATGGCGCGATGCATCACCGCAGGACTCGCCACGTAGTGCGATGCGGGAAAAACCGAGATGAAGTCAAGTTTCTCGACAACATTGCCCGTCAAGGGGTGAAGCGTGTACAGCGCCTCAATCTCGTCGCCAAACATCTCGATGCGCACGGCCAACTCTTCGTACATCGGGATGATCTCGATTGTGTCGCCACGCACCCGAAAGTTGCCTCTCGAGAAGTCGATGTCGTTGCGCGCATACTGCATGTCGACAAATCGGCGACATATTGCATCGCGAGAGATGCGGTCCCCGACCGAGAGGTTGAGCATCGCGTCGAGGTATTCCGACGGTTCACCGAGACCGTAAATGCAGGACACTGTCGAAATCACGACGACGTCTCGACGAGTGAGAAGTGAATTCGTCGTGCTGTGACGAAGACGCTCTACCTCGGCGTTCGTCGATGAGTCCTTCTCGATGAACGTATCCGTCTGGGGGACGTACGCTTCGGGCTGGTAGTAGTCGTAGTACGAGACGAAGTACTCGACCGCGTTGTCTGGCATAAGTTCGCGAAACTCCGTCGCGAGCTGAGCCGCAAGGGTCTTGTTGTGCGCCAAGATCAGCGTCGGTCGCTGAACGCTTTCGATGAGCCAGGCCGTCGTTGCTGACTTACCTGTACCCGTCGCGCCCAACAGAACGACATCGGTTTCGCCTGCATTGATGCGCTGCGAAAGATCTGCGATCGCTCGTGGCTGGTCACCGCTGGGGGTGTATTCGCTGACAACGCGAAACGGGTTTCGTGTGCGGGTCGGCTCCATGTTCCCCAGTCTAGGCAGTGGTGAGTTCGCTCCAGATTTCACGCACTTGACGATCGGTCTCTTCGAGCGTGCCATTCGTGTCGATGACGTAGTCCGCGATCTCGAGGCGTTCGGACTCATCGGCCTGTGCGGAAATTCGCGCGCGCGCATCCGCTTCAGTCATGCCCCGCGTGGTCATAAGTCGGTGGATGCGCACCTCCGGTGTTGCCGAGACAGCGATGATTTTGTCGAACGTGCGACCGGAACTCGCCTCAACGAGGAGTGGAATCGCGTAAATGACGACCGCATCCGGGCGCGAGTTGTGGGCTGCATCGATGAGTTCCGCCGTGCGTTCGCGAACGCGAGGATGCACAATGGCGTTCAGTCGTCCTCGGGCGGAGTCGTCGGAGAACACGAGTCTCCCCAGAGCCTCTCTGTCGAGACTTCCATAGCGGAGAATGTCCGGTCCGAATGTCTCGACAATTTCGCTCAACGCAGGCGTGCCGGGTAGTACGACTTCGCGCGCGACGTCGTCGGCGTCGATGCAGACTGCCCCCAGTTGTGTGAACAACTCCGAGACAGTGCTCTTTCCTGCGGCGATGCCCCCGGTGAGCGCGACAACAGTCATATGTACAGCCTAGGCACGTTCAGTCGAGCCGGAATTCGCGAAGACTCAACGACGAACCGGAACCCTCGCTCTGAGGATTCCGGTTCGCGTGTGCCTATCGGCAGGATAATCTCGAGCGATTAGCCCTTTGCGAGCTTGTCGCGCAACGCAGCGAGCGACTCGTCATCGGCAAGCGTGCCTGCCGACTCCTCGGGTGAAGAGAACGAGGTCGCGGCGGCATCGCCATCGACAACAGCCTTCTCGACAACCTTCGCTTCGGTCTCACGCATAGCGGCGACCTGCTTCTTGTGTTGCTCCCAACGAGCCTGGGCAGCTGCGTAGTCGAGCTCCCACTTCTCACGCTGCGAGTCGAAGCCGTCGCGCCACTCGTTTGTCTCGGGGTCGAAGCCTTCAGGATACTTGTAGTTGCCCTTTTCGTCGTACTCCGTGACCATGCCGTAGAGAGCCGGGTCGAACTCCGTTCCTTCGGTGTCGACACCCTCCATGGCCTGCTTGAGGCTCAGCGAGATACGGCGACGCTCGAGGTCGATGTCGATGACCTTGACGAACACGTCGTCGCCGACCGAGACAACCTGCTCAGCGAGTTCGATGTGCTTGCCCGAGAGCTCGGAAATGTGCACGAGGCCTTCGATTCCGTCGGCAACACGAACAAACGCACCGAACGGAACAAGCTTCGTGAC
>CAZYYL010000136.1:0-3670 GCA_964651425.1 uncultured Microbacteriaceae bacterium
AAGATGGTCGCGGCGTCCACGTGCAGATAGTCGACCGAGACCGAAGGGAATTCGGCGGCGACGGCGTCGACCGTGCGCTGCCACAGCGACCCCGCGAACACGAGAACGTTGGTCTTGTGAACGAGAGTAAGCCGGTTGTCGCGCTGTGTCGCCGCGTGGAACGCGAAACGCACGACCCGTTCGACTCCGTGTGCGGTGTTGACCGACACCTCATTGGCGATTTCCTCGGGAGTTCCGCGACGAATGACCCCGCCGTTGCCGACGTACGGCCCCTCGGTTCCCTCACGAACGACGACGAAGTCAACCTCGCCAGGGTTGGCGAGCGGGCTGACCACGCCGGGCAGAATCTGCGTCGGACGCAGGTTGACGTAGTGGTCGAGGCTGAAGCGGAGTTTGAGTAGCAGGCCGCGTTCGATGATTCCGGCGGGGATGCGCGGGTCGCCGGGTGTTCCGCCCACGGCGCCCAAGAGAATCGCATCGTGCGTGGCAATCGCGGCGAGATCCTCATCGGTGAGCACGTCACCCGTCTCAAGGTAGCGGTCGGCACCGAGCTTGAAGGGCGTCTTACTGATCGTGATTCCTTCGGCAGCTGCGACTGCGTCGAGCACCTTGATGCCCTCGGCGACAACTTCGGGACCGATGCCGTCGCCGGGGATGACGGCGAGCTTGAGTGATTTCGTCACGGTGATTCCTGTCGTGTCTGGCTGTTGCCGCGGAAAGTTAGTCAGTGATGTCGACTTCGAGCATCACGTCAGCGTCGATGGCTTTGCGCACCTTTTCGAGCAACGCCTGCGGGACGGGCGAGTCGACCGTGAGCACCGAGAGCGCCTTGCCGCCGAGCTCCTGACGGGCAATCTGCATGCCCGCGATGTTGATCTGCGCTTCGCCGAATTCTTTGCCGTAGATGGCGACGATTCCGGGGCGGTCGATGTACTGCATGACGATGAGGTGATCGTCGATGGGAACATCCACTTCGTAGCCATTGATTTCTACGATCTTCTGCGTCTGCTTCGTGCCGACGAGAGTGCCCGACACCGACACCTGCGAACCGTCGCTCAGTGCACCTCGAATGGAGAGCACCGTGCGGTACTCGGGGCTCTCTTCGTGGGTGAACGTGCGCACTTCGATGCCGCGTTGCTCGGCGAGCAACGGAGCGTTGACGTAGGACACCTTTTCGCTGACGACGTTGGTGAAGATGCCCTTCAATGCTGCAAGTCGCAACACCGATGTGTCGTACTGCGTGATCTCGCCGCGAACCTCGACGTCGACGCTTGTGAGCGGGCTGGAGGTGGCAAGTCCGGCAAAAACTTGACCCAACTTTTCGAAGAGCGGGATGGCCGGACGCACGTACGGGTCGATGACACCACCGGCAACATTGACGGCGTCGGGAACGAGGTCGCCGCCGAGTGCGAGACGCACCGAGTTCGCGACCGAGATGCCCGCCTTTTCTTGAGCTTCATCCGTGGACGCGCCGAGGTGAGGAGTCACAACAACATTCGGCAGAGACAACAACTTGTGGTCGGTCGGCGGTTCTTCGACGAACACGTCGAGTCCTGCGCCGGCGATCTCGCCCGCAACGAGGGCCGCGTGCAGGGCATCCTCATCGATGAGACCGCCGCGAGCAACGTTGATGACGTACGCCGTCTTCTTCATTGCCTTGAGCTGGTCGGTGCTGATCATGCCCGTGGTCTCGGGAGTTTTGGGCATGTGAATCGTGATGAAGTCACTCTCGGCGATGAGCTCGCCGAGCGAAACGAGCTGCACGCCCAACTGCTGCGCGCGCGCCGAAGTGACGTAGGGGTCGTATGCGATGACCTTCATGTCGAACGCCTGCAAGCGAGCGGCAATGAGCGCGCCGATGCGGCCGAGGCCAATAATGCCGATGGTCTTCTCGAAGAGCTCGGTGCCGGTGAAGGCGCTGCGCTTCCACTTACCCTCGGCGAGAGCGGCGTGAGCGGCCGGGATGTGACGAGCAAGACTCAGGATGTGCCCGATGGTGAGTTCCGCCGCCGAGATGATGTTCGACGTGGGCGCGTTGACGACCATCACGCCAGCTTCCGTCGCCGTCTTGATGTCGACGTTGTCCAGGCCGACACCCGCGCGAGCGATGACCTTGAGGTTCGGCGCTGCCGCGATGACTTCACCGTCGACCTTCGTTGCACTGCGAACCAAGATGGCGGATGCGCCGTGCACAGCTTCGAGCAGTGCGGGGCGATCCGTGCCGTCCACCATGCGCACATCGAAGTCGGGGCCGAGGGCCTCGATCGTGGCGGGCGAGAGTTCTTCGGCAATGAGGACGATGGGCTTAGTCACGTGAGAATTTTACCTTCGAGTAATCGGGGTGATTTTTTGCGTCGCAACGTCGGGACGCGGGGTGGTTCGAGAGTCTGCGGCTAAGCCGACAGGTAAATAAGCGTGTAGTCGTTGCCCGCCAACGTGATGTCGGCCCCAACGATGGCAGAGATGAGCACGACGAGAATCCAAATCAAGAGTGCAGCTCCGAACGAGCGGCGTCGGGTCGCGAGGGCACCGATGACGAAGAGCGCGACTGGTGCGAGCAAGTCGGTGCCGAGAATGAGCCAACCGATCCACGAAATCTCGATACCGAGCTGCAGGCTCTCGTAGTACTTGCCGAGAACGTTGCCGACGCCCTCCCACACATCGTGCGCGAGGAGGACACCGAACAGAATGACGAGAATCCACCCGCCGATGCCGCGCTTCGTTGCACTTCGATTCATGTCGCCCCGGCTCATTTCACTGCCAAGTGCAAATACGGCCACGGGATTAGCACGGCCGCGCCCAACAGAAGCATGAAGATGCGCCAGCCCATGTTGCGGTAGCGCCCCAAAATGAGCGTGGCGATGAACCAGATAATTCCGCCACACGCAGCGAACCAGAGCGAAGCGACCCACATGAACGAGGCAATCGGGTCAGCGAAGGCGACCGGCGGGTTGAGCGCGATGATGAGCCACGCAACCGAGAACAAGAGGTAGACGCCCGCGAAGAGTCCGAAAACGACAAGCGCCCAGCCTGGCATTTGTGCGGGCGGGTCCGGCTTGACCAGTTCGTCGAACGTAGGGTCGATGCCGAAGTTTGAGTTCTCGGAACTGGGCTTTTCACCGAGCACCGATGGATGGATAACTGGGCCAGTCTCAGCAACATCGGCTTTGGCTGCGGGCTTCTTTGCGGCGGGCTTCTTTGCGGCCGGCTTCTTGGCCGTTGATTTTGCGGCCGGCTTCTTGGCCGCGGTCTTTTTGGTAGACGACGAAGACGCTCTAGAACCAGACGCGCGATCTTCAGGATCGCCCGCCCAGGTCAGAGCGTCTTCGTCAGCCATGGGGGCTCTAGGTTACGCGACTAGCGCGCAGCCGAACCTTCCACGTAGTCCTTGTCCTGCGGACGCCATGCGAACATTCCGCGGAGCTTCTTGCCGGTGGCCTCGATGGGGTGCGAGGCACCCTTCTCACGCAGCTCGAGGAACTCGGGTGCTCCCGCATCCTGATCGTCGATGAAGCGCTTTGCGAACGCACCCGACTGGATGTCAGCGAGAACGGCTTTCATGTTCTCTTTGACTGACGGGTCGATGACGCGCGGTCCCGATACGTAATCGCCATACTCGGCCGTGTCGGAGACTGACCAACGCTGCTTGGCGATGCCGCCCTCCCACATG
>CAZYYL010000137.1:0-3661 GCA_964651425.1 uncultured Microbacteriaceae bacterium
ACCGCAGGGGTGGTTAGCTCGGGATAGGGGAAATTAGGTCTTGATGCGCTTGCGAAGGATGTGGGAGACCGTCACCGCAACGACGAGTGCGACGCCGTAGAACACCTGCACGACCCAGCCGGTGAAGCCGAGCAGCTGCAGTCCGAAAACGCCGGTGAGCAGGAAGTACGCCGCGATGGCCATGCCGATTGGGTTGAACCGACCTGGGATGACGGCGACCGTGCCCAGGAACACGGCGGCGAAGGTGGGCATGAGGTTCGTTGCCGCGGTGCCGGGGTTGAACCCGCCGAGACCGAGAGCGAGCAGGATGCCACCCAATCCACAGAGCGCAGCCGACGACAGGTAGGCCCCGATGCGCACGCGGGATACCGAAATGCCCGCAAGCTTGGCGACCGCCCGGTTTGACCCGACGAAGAGCATGTTGCGTCCGATGGGAGTGGCTTGCATGATGTACGCCACGACGGCGACCAACACGATTCCGTACCAGAACAGCAGTGGGAGGTCGAGGAATCGACCTGTCGCGACAACGGCAAGCGCGGGGTCGATTCCACTGACGGTGGTTTCCTGCGAGAGCAAGAAGCCCAATCCCGCAGCCACACTCGAAACACCCAGCGTTACGACGACGGAGTTAATCCCGACGCTCACGATCAGGAGCCCGTTGATGAGCCCCCAGATGAGCGCCATGGCCAGTGAGGCGAGAATGGCCAGCCACACGGGCCACTGGTGCAACACCGTCAGTGATGGCACGGCGACGGCGGAGAATCCGAAGATTGCCGCGAACGACAAATCGAACTCACCAACGGCCATCGTGATGACCACCGCTAACCCCAGGAAAATGATCGGTGACATCTGACCGAGCACGGCGCGCATGGCCGCAACGGGACTGACGCCGTCAGGTACAACGGCGACTAAGACGGCCACCATGATGACCCAGATGATCACGAGGCTGTATCGCGTCAGCGCGTAGCGCAAGACCTTGCGCACGACACTCGCTTCTTTTGCGTCTGTTGTAATGGTGGTCAAATCAGACTTCCTTTAGATGAGATATAGGTCGCCGAGAGAATGTCATCGGCCGTGAAAGGTTGGGCGAGCGTGCGAACGACAACGCCGTTTTCGAGAACGTGAACTCGGTCGCAGACCGCCGCGAGATCGTCCACTTCGGAGGTGCACAGGACCACGGCACTGCCGTCAACGGCGGCTTGGCGGGCAGCTTTCAACACGGATGCGCGCGCGCCCACGTCCACGGCCTGCGTCGGGTCATCCAGAATCAAAACGGCCGGGTTGTCGAGCAACCACTTGCCCATGAGCACCTTCTGCTGGTTTCCACCGCTGAAGGTGCTGACGGCGGCCTTACGATCGGGCGGGCTCACCTCGTATTTCGCGAGGATTGCGTCGGTTTCGTCGCGTTGCCACTTCAGACCGGTCCACCACCGTGACCCTTTGGTGCGAAGGTGCGGGATGGAGACATTTTCTTGCACCGTTAAATCGGTTGCGAGTCCAAGCCCGTGGCGATCCTGGGGAATGAAGGCGACACCGGCCTTGACCATCGGGAGGGAGCTGCTTTTTGACCTCTTGATGATCTTGCCATCCACCGAGATATCGCCACCGCCGGGGAAGGCGCCGGCGATCAGGGGTCCGACGGAGCTCAATCCAGAGTCGAGGTTTCCGGTGTAACCCACCACTTCGCCGCGCGCGATGTGGTTGCTCAACCCGAAGGCGCGACCACCTGCGACGTTGCGAAGCGTGAGCCCACCCTCGCGAATTTCGCTCGGCATGGACTGGACAAAGTTGGCGAGTTCGCCATCCTTGCCGAGCACCAGTCGCGTGATGCTCGCTTCGTCGAGTGTCGATGTCGGGATGCCCATCTCGACGACCTTGCCGTTTCGTAGCGCGGTGACGCGGTCAGAAATCTGCAGGACCTCGCGCAGGTTGTGGCTCACGAAGAGGATGGAGGTGCCTTGGCCCGCCAGAAGCCGGAGGTGACCATAGAACTCTTCCAGTGCGTCGGGCGGAATTGCTCGCGACGATTCGTCGAACACGATGACGCCGGTGCCCAAGTTGCGCTCTTGAAGGGCTCGTGCAATTGCGACGGCGACGCGTTCACTCGGGCGCAGCTCGGCGACGAGAGTCTCGGGCTTGATGTCGACGCCCAAGAACGCGAAAGTTTCGCGAACGGCCTGCGCGTCCCTCTTCTTGTCGATCATTCCGGTCACGCCGCGGGTGGCGTGACGCCCCACACGCACGTTTTCGCGCACTGTGAGATCGGGTACGAGCCCGAGGTCCTGATGAACGAATGCGAGTCCCTCGTCGTGCAAAGTGCCCGGATGCACGGGGGCGCCGATGCGCTTACCGTCAACAAATACCTCGCCGCCCGCATCCGCCTTATAGACGCCACTGATGAGTTTGATCAGCGTCGACTTGCCGGAGCCGTTTTGCCCTACGAGGGCGTGAATCTCTCCAGGAGCGAGTTGCAGGTGGGCGCGATCAAGCACGGTTACACCGGTAAACGTCACAGACAGATTGCGAACGTCTAGACGAGGTGTGGTCGTCGATTCCATGGCACCTCCTTGTGCGCTGGATTAGGCGAAGTGGTCGGCGAAAATCCGGCCAAACGTATTGCGATGACAATGAAACTACTGACTAGACGTTCTGTCAAGCGAAAATAGTCTCTGTCAATCCAACTGTTACCAAGTCGAGATATTTTTTGGGGCAAAAACACTGTCGGTGTACCGCAGTAGTCTCAGCCCATGAAGTCCCTTACCCGCGTCCTCCCTGTCGTTTTCGCCAGCGGTGTGCTCGTCGCCTCCGGCGTCGGCGTCACGATGGCCGCGACGGGATCGTTCGCCGTTCCCAACCCCGTGCTCACGGTTAATTCCCCTTCTGCGTGGGAATCACGCACCCCGACAGAAACGCCACCAAGAGCAACGGACGGCTCGACTACCGGTGATGGCACGCTGCCCTCGGACCTCGACGCGTTCACTCTCGACTGGGAGATCGTTCGGGCGAGTGGCTTCGTCGGTGTCGAAATCTCAATCACCCCGGGTCACGTGTCGTTCATTGCTCAAACCGTCAAAAACGGGGAAGGTGCGCTCAATGTTGACGTTTCGGTCAACGGACAGGTTGTCTCAACCGGTTCCGTGCCGTGTTCGGCCACCCGAATGGGTCAGCTATGTAACACGGCTCAGGGATGGCCGCTCGACGCCGATCATTTCTTTTGCGCCGCCGGTGGTGACACCGTCACGGTGCACGCCTATGGGTTCGGGCTCGACGAGACGACGTCGGCATCAATTCCGCGCGAGATGGAGAACTGCCCGAAGCCTGAACCGGAGCCAGCGCCGAATCCTCAGCCCTCCGTCACGGACGAGCCCGTCGTGCCGAACGAGCCGACCGCGTCGACAACCCCGACCGCCGGCTAGAAACCGAAGTCTCCGAAGTCTCCGAACCCACCGTCGCCGAGACCCGCGTCACCAAATCCGCCACCGAAGTCGCCCCCACCGTCGGCGGAGATGAAGTCACCGGAGGAGTCGGCACCTGTTCCAGAATCCGCGCCGGCGCCCCCGTCCGCACCTGCGTCTGTGCCCGCACCGGCATCCGTTCCTGCATCCCCGTTGCCGCCGAAATCCATGGGCATGAACGCGCTCATGAGCGTCGAGGCGATGAC
>CAZYYL010000138.1:0-3653 GCA_964651425.1 uncultured Microbacteriaceae bacterium
CATCAACCAGCCCGCGACCGGCGAAAATGCGACCCCCAAAGTCAACGCCGACTCAATCGAGTGGATGCACCGCCACCTAGTTCCGCGCGAGAACATCATCATCTCGCTCCACCCGCACAATGACCGCGGCACCGCGGTTGCTGCTGCGGAGCTCGGATACATGGCCGGCGCTGACCGCATCGAAGGCTGCCTCTTCGGTAACGGCGAACGCACCGGAAATGTCGACCTCGTCGCGCTGGGTATCAACCTGTTCACGCAGGGCATCGACCCGCAGATCGACTTCTCGAATCTCGATGAGGTTCGCCGCACGGCCGAATACTGCAATCAAATCAAGGTGCACGAGCGAAGTCCGTGGGCTGGCGACCTCGTCTACACCGCCTTCAGTGGCTCACACCAAGACGCCATCAAGAAGGGCTTCGAGTCGATGGCAGCGGATGCGGCCGCTCAAGGCACGCACGTCGACAACCTGGTCTGGGCGGTTCCGTACCTGCCAGTCGACCCGAAGGATCTGGGTCGCACCTATGAGGCCGTGATTCGTGTGAACTCACAGTCGGGCAAGGGTGGAGTCGCATACCTGCTCAAGAAGGACCACGCGCTCGACTTGCCTCGTCGACTTCAGATTGAGTTCTCCGCAGTCGTGCAGTCAAAGACAGACGCCGAGGGTGGAGAGGTCTCGAGCGAAAAACTCTGGAGCATCTTCCAAGACGAATACTTGCCCGCAGACAACACAGCCGACAAGTGGGGTCGTTTCGAACTTCACGGCACGCGTACAGAGAGCGATTTCTCCGGAACGGTGAAGCTCAGTGTCGACCTGCGTGACGGTGATTCAGTTCAGCGTCAAGAGTCTGAGGGTAACGGCCCGATCGACGCGTTCATCAAGTTGATGACGGCGCGCGGACTCGACGTCGAACTCTTCGATTACGTCGAGCACACGCTTGCTGCGGGTGGGGATGCTCGTGCCGCCGCTTATGTCGAACTCAACGTCAACGGCCAGCGGCTTTGGGGCGTCGGAATCGACTCCGACATCTCAACAGCCACCCTCAAGGCGGTTGTGTCAGCGATCAACCGAGCAATTCGCTCTGGCTCGTCGACACTTGTGGGTGCGAAGAACTAAGCCTTCTTGGCCGCTGCTTTCTTGGTGGCCGGCGCCTTTGCTGCCGGCTTTTTGGCTAGTGACTTTTTGGTTATTGGCTTTTTGGTGTCTGTATCCGCATCGTCGTGCGCGTGATTGAACCGGCGCAAGCCGATGAACACGACGGCTGCGAGCCCGACTCCGACAGTGATGAACGTCACCATCGAGTCTTGGGTTCCGAGCCCACGAGCGGTGCCGTAGAGCAACGAGAACAGGCCACCGAGGAGGATGCCGTTCGCCATGACGCGGTTCTTGTTTTCAAAGAGCAGGCTGACTCCGAGAAAGAGCACGGCCGCAATCGTGACGACAATCGAAATGACACGATTGTGCATCTGCTGGTCGGCTTGGTAGGCGGCCTCCAGTGCGTTGATCTGTGCTTGCACATCCGCTGAAATCGGTTTGTCCGTTGCCGTGCTGTACAGATCGTTGATGACCTGGGGGTAGACGGGCTCTGGGTAGAAGGCGTCGATGCCGAAACCGACGAAGAAGGCAATCATGAGTCCGACGAAGATGGCGAAGATCACGCGCAGAATTTGATTTTCCATACCGCCACCCTAAACCTCGGGTTATCCAACGCATGGTAAACATTGAGACATGGATGCCCTCGCTATCGAAGTACCCGCGTGGGTTGACGTTGCCGCTGTCGGCGTCGGTAGCTTGCAAGGTGCGATGTATGCGGCCCAATTCCGCGATCGTCAGCTGGACCTTCTCGGTGTCGCGATGATCGGCACGGCGACCGGTCTCGGTGGTGGCTTCCTGCGTGACTTGCTCTTGCAACGCCCGCTCGTCGCTTTCAGTGCCGACTGGTATCTCGGTGTTGCTGTCGGTTTCGCGCTTCTGGGGATGTTGCTCGCTCGTCTCATCCGCAAGATCGACTGGGTGATTACCGTGGCGGATGCGCTGACCATCGGTCTCTTCGGGGCCATCGGTGTTGCTGCGGCGCTCGCCCAAGGGCTCCCCACGCTCCCGGCAATATTTGTCGGAACGGTGTCGGCCGTGGGCGGTGGTGTGATTCGCGACATCTTCTTGAACACGCCCATCACGGTGATGCACGTCGGTTCGCTCTATGCTGCTGCGGCGGCGGGCGGAACGGTCATCTTCATCGTCTTGCGAGCCTTCAGCGTCTCGGTCGACATGTCGGCGATTGCATGTGTGCTCGTCACGGCGGTGATTCGTATCTTCTCGGTTCGGTTCAACTGGTCACTTCCCGAGCAGCGTGTGTTGCGGGGCATCCGTCAACCGCAGCTCGTGCGCCCAGCGGACCTGACCGGTCCGATTGAGAAGCCGCGCGACCTGTAACCAGCGGTGTACACGTGTGACGCCCGGACCCGAGTCGGGGAGCGAGTCGGGCGTTCAAGTTCTTCCCCGAAGGTCAATAATGGACTGTGCCCACATATCGAGACGAAGGTGTTGTGCTTCGCACCTTTGACTTGGGTGAAGCCGATCGCATCGTGACGATTCTCACGAAAAGTCACGGCAAAGTTCGGGCCGTCGCCAAGGGCGTTCGTCGCACCGCGTCGAAGTTCGGTTCGCGCCTCGAGCCATTCATGGTCTCTGATGTGCAGTTCTACCAGGGTCGCTCGTCGCTCGACACGATTCAGCAGGCGGAAACGCTCGGGCCCTACGGCGCCGATATTGCCGGCGACTACGACCGATTCACCGCCGCGAGCGTGATGGCGGAAACGGCAGAGCGCCTCACTGATACCGAGTCCGCTCCTACACAATACGTACTGCTCGTCGGTGGTCTGCGATCCCTTTCGATGGGCGAGCACGCGCCGAACATCACGCTTGATTCCTACCTGCTTCGTGCATTCTCGATCGCAGGCTGGTCGCCGGTTCTTGACGCCTGCGCGCGCTGTGGCGGCGTATCCAATCTGCATTCGTTTGTTGTTCACTTCGGTGGCGTGGTCTGTGACGGATGCGCACCCTCCGGTTCCGCACGCGTCACCCCGGGCGTGGTCTCGGCGTTTGAAGCCCTGCTTTCGGGAAGCTGGGATGTGCTCGAGACACTCGACTCGCGTGACCTCGCGCGCGCGTCCGGCCTCATCTCGGCCTACACGCAGTGGCACCTTGAACGCTCGTTGAAGTCGATGGAACACGTCGCCCGATGACGAAGCCCTACACGCACAAGGATGCCGTTGAGTTTCGGCCGCTCGACTGGACGGGGGAGAAGCCACCCGTCTTGCCCTCCGGTTCTGTTCCCGCCCACGTCGCCATCGTGATGGACGGCAACGGGCGCTGGGCAAATGCGCGCGGTCTCACTCGCGTCGAAGGACACAAGGCTGGTGAAGCGGCACTTCTCGATGTCGTTGCGGGAGCTATCCAGGCCGGCGTCAAATATTTGTCGGTGTACGCGTTCTCGACCGAGAACTGGAAGCGCTCGCCCGAAGAAGTGAAGTTCTTGATGGGTTTCAATCGCGATGTGATTCGACGTCGGCGCGATGAATTGCACGAACTCGGTGTGCGCGTTCGATGGGTTGGACGTGAACAGCGACTGTGGCGCAGTGTGGTTGATGAACTC
>CAZYYL010000139.1:0-3632 GCA_964651425.1 uncultured Microbacteriaceae bacterium
GGCGGAACGTACAACCTCTTCAAGTACACGCTCGCCAAGCTCGGCATCGACGTCACGTTCGTTGAGAACCAGGATGACGCGGACGAGTGGCGTCGAGCGGTTCGCCCGAACACTAAGTTGTTCTTCGCGGAGACGATTGGCAACCCGCGAGTGAACATCCTCGACATCGAATTGGTATCGAAGGTCGCACACGAGAATGGCGTGCCGCTCATCGTCGACAACACGATTGCGACCCCGTACCTGATTCGTCCGTTCGAGCACGGCGCCGACATTGTGGTTCACTCGGCCACGAAGTTCCTGGGCGGTCACGGCACAGTCATCGGTGGCGTCATCGTCGACGGTGGCAAGTTCGAATGGTCGAAGAACGTCGAGAAGTTCCCCGGACTCACCGAGCCCGACCCGTCGTACCACGGCGCGAGCTACACGACCGTGCTTGGTGACGCCATCGCCTACATCATCAAGGCCCGCGTGCAGTTGCTTCGCGACCTCGGTTCAGCAATCGCTCCGGCGAGCGCGTGGCAGCTCATCCAGGGAATCGAGACATTGTCACTTCGCATCGAGCGTCACGTCGAAAACGCTGCGCACATCGCCGAGTGGCTCGAGAAGCACCCGCAGGTTGCCTCGGTCAACTACGCCGGTCTCAAGTCGAGCCCGTGGTTCTCTGCCGGTCAGAAGTACGCACCCAAGGGTGTCGGCGCGATCGTGTCGTTCGAACTCAAGGGTGGGGTCGAAGCCGGCAAGGCCTTCGTCGACGGCCTCGAGCTGTTCAGCCACCTCGCCAACATCGGTGACGTTCGTTCGCTCGTTATTCACCCGGCCTCGACCACGCACTCGCAGCTCACGCCGGAGCAGGCACTGACGACGGGTGTCACGCCCGGACTCGTTCGCCTCTCGGTGGGTATCGAGAACGTGGCCGACCTCAAGGCCGACCTCGAAGCTGGTCTCGCGGCCGCGGCGAAGGTGTCCTAACCGAAAGAGCATGCCCCCTCGTAAGGAAGATCACTGGGTTATTTGCTCAACCATTGAAATGAGAACGGTCCCGTTCGCACCGCGCGGTGTGAGCGGGATCGTTCTTTAACGCGTAACAGGGTGAACGCCGTCGTGTCTTTGCGCGAAGATAGAGCCCTATGGATTGGCAAGGTAGCGGGGACGTTCTTCCCTCGACGTTTATCACCGACGAGCAGGTGCGCTCCGTCGCGGGTAAACCACCGGCAACCGGTGCCTGGCGCGACGGCGACCCCGATGGTGATCGGCTTTTCGCCAACCTCGGACCAATGGACTTCGAATGTGGTGGACACCTGCCCCACGTACGCATGGCCTACGAAACCTGGGGCGAACTCAACGAAGAGCGTGACAACGCGGTTCTGATTCTGCACGCGCTTACGGGCGACAGCCACGTTTCTGGCAGCGCCGGCGGTAGTCACCGCACCGACGGCTGGTGGGGCGAGGTCGTCGGTCCCGGGCTCGCTGTCGATACGAATAAGTGGTTCGTGGTTGCGCCGAATGTGCTCGGTGGATGCCAGGGAACAACTGGCCCGGCCTCACTCGCGCCCGACGGATACGAGTGGGCCTCGAGATTCCCGTACACGACCATCCGCGATCAGGTCACAGCGCAAGCGATGCTCAGCGACAAACTCGGAATCGAGAAATGGGCGGCTGTTGTCGGTGGCTCGATGGGTGCAATGCACGTGATGGAGTGGGGGCTCATGTTCCCCGAGCGCGCCGAGCGACTGGCGATGCTTGCTGCGCCCGCGTCCACAAGCGCCGACGAAATCGCGCTCAACACCGTACAAATCGAAGCGATCCGTCTCGACCCGAATTTCAAGGCCGGCCACTATTACGAGGCCGCGGCCGGTGAAGGTCCGCACCACGGTCTCGCCCTGGCTCGACGCATCAGCTTTCAGAACTTTCGCACGCCGCGCGAGCTCAACGAACGGTTCGACCGTTCGAGCCAGAGCGACATCAGCCCGCTCGGCCACGGCGGTCGTTTCGCCGTCGCGAGCTACCTCGACTTTCATGGCAACAAGTTCACGCGCCGGTTCGATGCGAACAGCTACATCACGCTCGTCGAAGCGATGAACTCGCACGATGTCGGCCGCAATCGCGGCGAGATTGACGAGGTGCTTTCTCGCATCACCGTGCCAACGCTCGTGCTCGGCATCGATAGTGACCGTTTCTTTCCTTACATTGGTCAGCAGCGCATCGCGCGGGCCGTGGCGGGCAACATCGACGGCGACGAGGTCGTCACGCTCAGTAGCGAGTTCGGCCACGACGCGTTTCTGATTGAGTCCGAGTTTGTCGGGAGTCACATTCGTCGACTGCTCGATACACCCGCGAGCTAAGGCGACCGCGCTCTATTCGGGCGCGCTCTATTCAGCCGCAAGTTCGGGTCGGCGCGCTTTCCAGAGCATGCGCACCGCGAGTCCGAGCAACACAAATTCGAGCAGGTTGCGCACGGAGATGATCGTCAATTCGAGCGGATGCGCACGCAACAGATTGTCGTAGGAGTACGGGTAGAGCGCCTGCGTGAGGCCGGCCATGACCAACGCCAACACGGCGGGCCAACGCAAACGCTCGAGCCCGAACGCGAGCCCGACGACGATGGGTGCGGCGAGCCATCCCATGAACTGGGGCGAGCCGACCTTGTTGAACGCGATGAGTTCGACCACGAACGCGAGTGACAGTGCGAGAAGCACTTCACGTTCATCTGCACCCCGTCGAACAAACATGATGCCCGCGGCGACAATCATCGTCGTGACAAGGGCCATAAGAAGGGTCGTCAGTGCACCGATGATCTCGACGCCGGGTGCCGAGATTTGATACGTAAGAATTTGGTCGTCGTAGTAGATGCCGACGCCCGGGTCACTCAAGAACACTCGCCAGAGGTAGGCAGTCGCGGCCGGTGACTCGATCTGCACTCCGCGCGCTGATTGCTGCGTGATAAAACTCAGCACGTTCAGCCCCGAACCCAAGACGAGCGCGATGGCAATGATCGCACCCGACACGATGACAGCGCCCATAACGACGGCCTTGCGCTCGCGCACCGCGATGACGGCCGCTCCTACCAGAGCCGCCGGCCAGACCTTGATCCAGGCGGCGATCGCGAGCAGCGCTCCGGCCACACGCGGGCGACCCATCACGAGGAACAAGCCGAGCAACGCGATGGGCGTTGCGATGGCATCGATGCGTCCGAGTGACACGGGCCCGAGGCAGATGAGCAGAGCCAACCACCACCACGCGGCCGACGCGCGTTGCGAATCCCGATGCCGACCAATCAATAAAGCGAACACGACGGCGTCGACGAGTGCAACGAGTCCGAGAAAAACGGGAACGTAGTTGTCCATGCCCGCAACACCCGAAACGAGAATCGGGATGAGCGCAACAATCGGGTAGACCCACGGGGTGCTGACACCGACGACGAAATCGCCCGCATAGGCGTGGCCAGCCCAGAACGTGTACACACCCGAGACGTCACCGAGCGGATACCCGGGGCCGTACATGCCGAGACCCGAGACCCAGAGGTGCACGGCGACGAAGCCGACCCACAACATGGCGGGATGCTTCCAGGCGCGATTCGCGAAGTTGGTCAGAAAGTTCACGCGCCGAACACCTGACGCATGGTCGCCGGAACA
>CAZYYL010000140.1:0-3626 GCA_964651425.1 uncultured Microbacteriaceae bacterium
ACGACGCTGTCATGAACGACAAGTCCCAGATCAAGGTGCACGTCACCTCGGACGCGAGGTAATCATGTCCGACAAAATGTGGGCCGCGGTTCTGCACGAACCCGGCGATATGCGAGTCGAACAGGTGGATGTTCCCACCGTCGGCCCGAAAGACGTGAAGATCGCAGTCTCTCTCAACGGACTCTGCGGCACCGACGTCACAGAGTACACCAAGGGCCCGATGATGGTGCCGCTGCATAAGCCGCACCCTAATTGCGGTCACGTCGGTCCGACCACGCTCGGTCACGAGTTCATTGGAACCGTCGTCGAGGCGGGTGCGAACGCCCAACACCTGATGGGCAAGCGCGTCGCGTGTGGCGCCGGAGTTTCTTGCGGGTCGTGTGACCAGTGCGCTGCCGGACGCACCAACCTGTGTCGCAAGTACTACACGCTGGGCTTGAGTATCCACGGGGGACTGGCCGAATACGCTGTTGCTCCGGCACACATCTGCATCCCAATTCCGGACTCGCTTTCAGACGCCGAAGCCGTGTTGGCGCAACCGCTCGCGGTGGGCATCCACACTGTTCGTCGCGCGCATATCAAGCCGGGTCAGTCGATCGCGCTGATTGGACTCGGGGCCATCGGTTCATTTATTTGTGCTGCGCTGAAAGGCCACGACGGCGAAGTGATTGCGATGGATGTTGATGACACACGACTCGAGCTCGCCCGCGAGTTGGGTGCCACATCGACCCACAAGCTCTCGATGGACGAGACTCCGCAGTCGATCCGCACCGCCTACCCGCAGGGCATCGATGTCGTCTTTGAAACCGCGGGCGTGAACGGTGCCGCTGAACGCGCATATGGTCTCGCTGTCGAAGGTGGAACTGTCGTGCTGGTCGGTCTCAACAAGACTCCGCAGCCGCTCGTTCTGGCCGACATTGTGTTGCGCGAGATCAACACCGTGACAACCGTCGCGCACGTATGTGCCGAGGACATTCCGGATGCGCTCGAACTCCTGTCGTCGCGATCGCTTTCCGAGTTGCTCGTCGATCGCACGGTTCCGCTCGCCGACATCGTCGACGGTGCGTTCGGTCGTCTCGCCTCGGGCCAGGCCACCGGAAAGATCATCGTCGACGTGCACGGCATCCCCGGATCCGAATCCGTCGCTGTCTCGGCCGGCGTCGCCGCGTCGTAACCATGGACAGGTGTTCGTCGATATCAAATCGTTACTCAACACCTGTGCAGTTTGACTCACCGTCTGTATGCTCTTACTAAACACACCGCGAGATATAGTGAACAGTTCCCGCGGCTTTCGAATCAACGGAGAATCGAAATGACTGAAACCGAATCCGGCCCTCGCGTCTTGAAGTCGAGCCGCCTTCGTGTATCTAAGGGACTGCTCACCATGGCTGTCTCGCTCATTGTTCTCTTCGCGCTCAGCGCGGCCCTCGCGCCGAGCTCGGTGTCACCCAACGTGCTCTCGAGCTGGCTTCAGTTCTCGGCGATTCTCGCGATCATCGGTCTCGGTCAGATGCTCGTCGTTCAGCAGGGTGGAATTGATCTTTCGGTCGCCGGCGCTGTGTCACTCGCCATCGTCGTTTCGAGCCAGGTGCCCAACGGTCACGACGAGGGCATCCCGCTTGCCATCGTCTTTGGCCTCGCGTACGCCGTCGGCGCTGGACTCCTCAACGCCTTCCTCATCGGTTTCCTCAAGCTCAACGCCATCATCGCCACGCTGGGTACGAACGCGCTTCTCTTCGGCGCCGTGCTGATGGTCTCGGGCGGTATTCCGCAGATTTCGACTCTTCTCTTGCAACACTTGGCCGGTGGCGAGACGTTCGGCATTCCGAACTCGATGTACGCCGCCGTCGCTGTGCTCATCGTGATCATGCTCGTCACCAAGAAGACGGCAGCTGGTCGCCGCTTCGAAATGGTCGGCGCCAACCCTCGCGCTGGTAAGGCGATGGGACTTCGCGTACGTACGCACGACGGTCTCTCTTACGTTTGGGCTCAGCTTTGCTACTGGCTGGCTGGATTCCTCATCGCGGGCATCACGACACAACCCACGGCCTACATGGGTAACGCGTACCTGTTGCCATCGGTGGCCGTCGTCGTTCTCGGCGGCACCTCACTTCTCGGTGGACGTGGGTACCCGGTCGCCACGTTCGTCGCAGCGCTCTTCTTGAAGCAGCTCGACCAGTTCGTGATCTCGCTCGGCGTTCCCTACGCGGTACAGACCATCGTTCAGGCGGCAGCCCTGGCTATTGGCGTGGCGATTTACACGGTGAACTGGCGTGCTGTGCGCGGTTGGTTTCGTTCGCTCTTTCGGGTGAACGCAAAGGCAGCTCCGGCCGCCTCATAAATAGGTTTCGACGACCTCGTCGAAAGTGGACAACACAGGTGTTGTTCAGAGTGGAAAGGAAAATCACATGATCCGCAGTAAGAAGAGCATCGCGCTCGTCCTTACCTTGGCCGCGGCATCGCTCACCCTCGCGGGATGCAGCGCTGGTGCGTCCACCGACAGCAGCACGAGCGCCGCAAGCGACGTTCCTGACTGGTGTGGCCCCACGGAGATCTCGCTTGGTCTCCTCGACGGCTACGGCGGCAACAGCTGGCGCCTCGTCACCACCAACGCTGGTGCTGAAGAAGTCGCCAAGTGCCCGAGCGTTACCCAGTACCTCTATGCAGATGGTCAGGGCGACGTACAGAAGTCAATCTCGGACATCGAGGGCATGGTCGCCAAGGGCGTCAACGCACTCGTCGTCTTCCCTGACGCTGGTGAGGCCATGCTGCCGACCCTGAAGAAGGCATTCGACGCTGGTGTCGTCACGGTTCCTTACCGTGTCAACCCGGGTGGCAAGGATGGCGTTGACTACACCGCTTGGGTCGGCGCCGACTTCGTCACCGACGGAAAGAACTGGGCTAACTTCATCAAGGAGCAGTTCCCTGATGGTGGAAAGATCCTGTTCCTCTCGGGCCCCGCTGGAAACAGCCAGGGTGAAGACGAGCTCAAGGGTATGAAGACTGTTCTCACCGACGCGAAATACGAATTCATTGGCGAAAGCCCGTTCGAAGTTACCAACTGGGACCCTGCAAAGACCCAGGAAGTTCTGACGGCCGCCATTGCTAAGTACCCCCAGATCGACGTCATCGTGTCGGACTTCGGTCCTTCGCTCGTTGGCGCCCTTCCGGAGTTCACCAAGGCCGGAAAGTCGATCCCGACGCTCGTCACCTCGGACGGAAACGTCCTCGGTTGCTTCTGGGAAGACAACCAGGCTGCTAACCCGAACTTCAAGTTGTTCACGGTTGCAACCGGTACCGACAACGTTCGCCTCGCAGTGCAGTACGCAGTTGCGACCGCGACCGGTGGCAAGGTTCCTGCATCGACGCAGTTCGAAGCTCCCGTGTTCGAGAACTCGGTAACGGGTGACCCGAGCGCAGTGCAGTGCCGCAAGGACCTGCCCGGTGCGATCTACCTCTCGTCTGGCCTCTCGGCTGACAAGCAGGCAGCTCTCATCAACAAGTAACAAAAAAGCAACACCCGTTGGGCTGGTCGTTCTTCCTAGGGGCGACCAGCCCAACACCCCTCACACTTTCTCGATGGACTGGGGGCCGCGAGGCCCTGATCGAATACGGAGCACCCCTTG
>CAZYYL010000141.1:0-3600 GCA_964651425.1 uncultured Microbacteriaceae bacterium
GGTCTTCGGCGTGAGTGAGGTACATGCTCGTCACGCCAAAGCGACCTGATGCAACCTGCTTGATTGCACTTCGACGCTGAGGATCGAGAAGACGTTCGAGGTCTTCGCCACCCTCGCCCGTGTTGCTCTTCGCACCGAGTTGGTTCATCGCGATAGCAAGCGTTTCGTGTGCCTCTTGTGAAATGGAGCCGTAGCTCATCGCGCCGGTCGAGAATCGCTTGACGATGGACTCGACGGACTCGACTTCGCTGAGCGGAACCGGTGTGCGGGAACCGGGCTCGAGGTCGAAAAGACCACGGATGGTCATGAGGTGTTCGGCCTGGTCATCCACCAGCTTCGTGTACTCACGGAAGATGTCGTAGCGACGGGTGCGCGTTGAATGCTGAAGCTTGAAGACCGTCTCTGGGTTGAACAGGTGCGGAGCGCCGTCGCGACGCCACTGGAATTCACCGCCGACTTCGAGAGACTCGTGCGCGTTTCCGGGAATGCCGTCGAGCGGATAGGCGCTGAGGTGACGAAGTCGATTCTCTTCGGCGATCGTCTCGATGCCGACTCCTCCAAGCTTGCTCAGTGTGCCGGTGAAGTATTCGTCAACGAACGCCTGCGAGAGTCCGATGGCTTCGAACGTCTGAGCGCCACGGTACGACGCAACCGTCGAGATGCCCATCTTCGACATGATCTTGAGCAGACCCTTGCCCAGCGCCTTGACGACGTTGGCACCGGCCTTCTTTGCGTCGACCTCAGTGATGTATCCGGTGCGCACCAGATTTTCGGCGGACTCAACGGCCAAATACGGGTTGACAGCGGATGCGCCGAAACCGATCAGCATCGCCATGTGGTGCACCTCGCGCACATCGCCGGCTTCGACCACGATGCCCACGCGCATGCGCGTTTCGCAACGGATGAGGTGGTGGTGCACAGCAGACATCGACAACAGCGACGGAATCGGAGCGAGGTCGCGGTTTGAGTTTCGGTCGCTGAGCACGATAAAACTCACACCGCGCGCCACAGCTTCTTCCGCCGCGATGCAGAGCTCACGAATCTTGTCTTGCATCGCTTCGGGGCCGCTATCGACGCGGTATAGACAACTCAGCGTGACAGTCTCGCGATTGCCCTGCTCATCGGTGAGGTGGTCAATCTTGGCGAGCTCGACGTTGCCGATAACGGGAAAGTCGACGTGTACTTGGTGAACGTGCGCAGGTGACGCTTCAAGAAGGTTCTGCTCCGGTCCGAGGCCGGCTTGGAGGCTCGTTACCACCTCTTCGCGAATCGCGTCGAGCGGTGGGTTGGTCACCTGGGCGAACTGCTGAACGAAGTAGTCGAAAAGCAGGCGAGGCTTTTCGCTCAAGACGGCGATCGGAGTGTCGGAGCCCATGGCGCCCAGCGGCTCTTGCCCGGTGCGCGCCATCGGAGCGAGCATGATGCGCAGGTCTTCCTGCGTATAGCCGAAGGTGCGCTGACGACGACGTACCGATTCCGGAGTGTGTACAATGTGCTCGCGCGGGGGAAGGTCGGCGAAGTCATACTGACCCTCTTCGAGCCACTGCGCCCACGGCTGAAGGTTCGCGAGGTCGTTCTTGATCTCATCGTCACTGATGATGCGACCGGCGACGGTGTCGACGAGGAACATCTTGCCGGGTTGAAGTCGACCCTTCGAGACGACGGTCGCCGGATCGACGTCGTGAACGCCGATTTCGGACGCAACAACAATGAGGCCGTCGTTGGTCACCTGATAGCGACCGGGACGCAGACCGTTGCGATCAAGCGTCGCACCGACAAGGGAACCGTCGGTGAAGGCGATAGCCGCTGGGCCGTCCCACGGTTCCATGAGAGCCGAGTGGAATTCGTAGAAGGACCGACGAGCGGGTTCCATGTCGGGCTGATTCTCCCAGGCTTCCGGAACCATCATCATGATGGCGTGCGGAAGTGACCGTCCGGCGAGTGTGAGAAGTTCGACAACTTCGTCGAACGAAGCCGAGTCACTTGCTCCGGGCGTGCAGATGGGCAGAATGTCAGGAATGTTGCCCAGCACGTCGGATGCGAGCTGAGATTGGCGCGCGCGCATCCAGTTTCGGTTGCCCTGCACCGTGTTGATTTCGCCGTTGTGTGCGATGAACCGGAACGGGTGAGCAAGAGGCCACGACGGGAACGTGTTTGTCGAGTAGCGCGAGTGCACGAGTGCGAGGGTCGACGCGAATCGCTCGTCGCCGAGATCGGGGAAGAACGGCTCGAGTTGAAGTGTCGTGACCATGCCCTTATAGACGAGCGTGCGGCACGAGAGCGACGGGAAGTAGACCTCGACGTCTCGTTCGGCTCGCTTGCGCAGACGGAATGCGCGACGATCGAGATCAATGTCGCTGACCGTCGCATCGGGTGCGGCAACGAACAACTGTTCGATGACGGGCATGGATGCCCGGGCAAGGTCACCCAACACCTCGGGAGCCGTCGGCACCTCACGCCACCCCAGCACCTGGAGCCCCTCGGCGTGCACAATCGCCTCGATGCCCGCCTTGACGGACTCGCGAGACGACGTCTCGGAGGGAAGGAACGCGTTACCGACGGCATAGGCGCCCTGGGCGGGAAGTTCGAAACCAACAACGGCACGTAAGAATTCGTCGGGGATCTGCGTCATGATTCCGGCACCGTCACCGGTGCCCGCGTCAGAGCCGACAGCGCCACGGTGTTCGAGGTTGCGCAGCGACCCGAGTGCGACGTCGATGATGTCGTGCCCCGGCGTTCCTCGCAAGGTCGCCACCATGGCGAACCCGCACGAGTCCTTCTCTTCAGATGGGTTGTACAACCCCGCCGCGGACGGCGTCAGACTGAACCGCTGGTGCGGAAGCGCTAACGACATGGAACCCTCCAGTAATACGTATGTGAGAGGGACGACGGTGGCCCAAACTCGTCTGCCCGTGCTGCTGAAACTTTGTGCTCAACAACGCGTGCAATCGTGGTGGCCGCGGAACCGGTGAAGCGGCTTCGGGTCGAGTTGAGGTTAAGGCTGTTTCTTCGCCCGGCTTGTGGCCGTTTTCCCCGACTCGACGCTCTTCGCGACAGCGGCACCCTTGCCTTTGGATTCTGTCGCGTGAGTCGAGTCTAGTGCCTTTGCGTCTTTACGCTCAGCGGGAGAACGACCGGGAAGGTAGATGCTCGTTTCCTCACCCGGATGACGACGTCCTTGCCAGATGATAATCACGACACCGATGAGAATTGCGGCCCAGGCAGCCCAAATGTTCGTGCGCACGCCGAGGAATGTGCCACTCGGGTCAATGCGAATCGCCTCAAACATCGAGCGACCAATGCCGTACCAAATCAGGTAGACACCAAATGCACGGCCCCAGCGGAGTGCGAGCTTGCGTTCGATGACGACGAGGACGAGAGCACCGAGCACGTTCCAGAGCATCTCGTAGAGAAACACCGGGTGGAAGAGCGTACCCGCGGGCAAACCAATGGGGAAAGCGGGGTTCGACGATTCGATTTCGAGACCCCAGGGCAGTGAGGTCGGCAGGCCGAAGAGTTCGTGGTTGAACCAGTTGCCGAGTCGACCGAAAGCCTGGGCGATGAGAAGTGCCGGAGCGAGCGCATCCGCGAACGACCAGA
>CAZYYL010000142.1:0-3587 GCA_964651425.1 uncultured Microbacteriaceae bacterium
GTACCTACTTGTCGTCGTCGACGAGCTTGCGGACCTGATGATGGTGGCGCCGAGGGATGTTGAGGACTCGGTCGTGCGCATCACGCAGCTGGCTCGTGCCTCGGGTATCCACTTGGTGCTCGCTACTCAACGTCCGAGTGTCGATGTCGTCACGGGTCTCATCAAGGCCAACGTGCCCAGCCGTCTCGCCTTCGCTGTGGCCAGTGTGACCGACAGTCGAGTCATTCTTGATCAGCCCGGCGCTGACAAGCTCATCGGTCAGGGTGACGCACTCTTCCTTCCGATGGGTGCGAACAAGCCAATTCGCGTTCAAGGCGCGTGGGTGAGTGAAGACGAGATACACAAGGTCGTTTCGCACGTGACAAAGCAGGCGCAACCCGAGTACCGCGATGATGTCGCCGTTGCCGTTCAGGCGCGTGACATCGACCCCGACATCGGAGATGACCTCGAGCTGCTGTGTCAGGCCGTCGAACTCGTTGTGTCAACCCAGATTGGCTCGACCTCGATGCTTCAGCGCAAGCTCCGTGTCGGTTTCGCAAAGGCGGGTCGCCTGATGGACCTCATGGAGCAGCGCGCCATCGTTGGTCCGAGCGAAGGATCGAAGGCGCGCGAGGTGCTCGTTAAGCCCGAGCAAACGCCGATCATCATCGCTCAGCTTCGTGGAATGGACGCGCCGACTGCTGGGCCTGTGTCGGCCTCGGCAGCAGCGTCTCCCGCTGCCCCAACGCACGCCGACGGCGCACTCGGCACCGGGTTACCCGAGGTCGACGGCGACTCCGACGACGACGCCTGGGGCCTGACGGGTCGCGACTGATGAAGCAGATTCCTAACATCATCACAGTTGTGCGCATCCTCTTCGCGCCGGTATTCGTCGTGCTCTTGCTCGTCGCCGGTACCGACCTTCAGTCACCGCTGCGCTGGTGGGCGGCGGGGCTCTTCATCGTCGGTATGGCGACCGACGGCATCGACGGGTGGCTCGCCCGACGGCTCGACGCCGTGAGTGACTTCGGCAAGTTGATGGACCCCATCGCCGACAAGGTACTCACGGGCGGCGCACTGATCGCGCTCTCGCTGCTGAACGAGTTGCCGTGGTGGGTGACCGCTCTGATTCTGGTTCGCGAAATTGGTATCACAGTGTGGCGGATGATCGAACTCAACGCCCGCGTCGTCGTGGCGGCGTCGTGGGCGGGCAAGGTCAAGACCGTGTTCCAGTTCATCGCAATCTCATGTGCGTTGCTCCCGCTCGGTGCTCTTGTCGGCGACTGGTACTTCACGCTCAACGTCGTGCTCATGTCCATCGCCACGGTCGCGACCCTCGCCTCGGGGCTCGACTACGTGGTCGCGGCAGTTCGATCAAAGCGCGCCCGTGGCTGACGCCACCGAGGTCATCCGTCTCTATGTCGGCGGTGGGCTGACCATCGCCGTAGCCGAGTCACTCACCGGCGGGCTCGTTGGCGCTGCGTTGACCGACGTGCCAGGTGCGTCCGAGGTTTTCGTCGGGGGAGTGGTGGCCTACGCAACCGACGCCAAGCACGAGGTTTTGGGTGTGCCGATGGCGGTCCTTGAAAACCACGGAGCGGTGTCGGCTGAGACAGCCGCGGCCATGGCCGATCGCGTGCGCGAAATCTTCGGCACCGATATCGGAATCTCGACCACTGGCGTGGCCGGCCCCGATACTCAGGAGGGCAAGCCTGCGGGCATGGTCTTCATCGGGGTCGCGGGCACCGAAGCGGCCGTCGTGAATGAGTACGCGTTCGAAGGCAGCCGTGACGAAGTGCGAAATCAAACTGTCTCCATGGCTCTCGAATTACTCATCGAAGCCCATGATCAAATCGACATGGATGGTCGGGAATAGATTTTGCGTTTCACCCGTTTTGTTCCTCAGCGCTCACTTTTCGTTCAGTTTCGTGCCGGTAAGGTGAGTGTCACGGGTTGGCGGTAACGTACATCCCACATCACATTTCAACGCTTTAGGAGGACAACATGATTCTTGTACGTCGTGAACTCGGTGACGTTCTCCGCAACCTTCGCTTGCAGCAGGGTCAGACCCTCCGCAACGTCGCGAGCAAAGCCAGCGTCGCCCTCGGATACCTCAGTGAGGTTGAGCGCGGACAAAAAGAGGCGTCGAGCGAGATTCTTTTCGCCGTGGCTGAGGCGCTCAATGTGCCGATGTCGACGATCCTTGCTGATGTGAGTGAGCGCATTGCGCGCATCGAAGGCATCATGCCGATTCCTGACACGGTTCCCGCTGAGTTCCTCTCGGACTTCGCAACCAAGTAGAAGCTCGCGAGAGCCACGGCGACCGTCGTGATAATTCCGCGCAGGAAGCGTGCACTGCCGCACACGCGACAGTTGGCTGAGGGTGATGTGTGTGATCACTGTGGCACTCAGGTCGTTCCGATTGTCTACGGGTTCCCGGCGCCCGATGCATTCGAAGATGTTGAGGCCGGTCGCATTGTTCTTGGCGGCTGCATGATGTACCCGCTCGCACCCGATTTTGCATGTCCGACCAAGGGCTGCGCTGGCGCGTAATCTGTCGTCATGAAACTCAGTGAATTCTGGCGCGCCATGGCCGACGAATTCGGTGACGCGTACGGTCGGTCCGTCGCTCAAGATCTCGTCATCGGGAGTCTCGGCGGTCTCACCGCCAAGCAAGCTATCACGGCGGGTGTCGACACACGTGAGGTGTGGTTCGCCGTGTGCGACGCGATGGATGTCCCTCCCACGCGCCGCTATGGGGCCGGTCGTCCCGAGCCCAAGAAGGACTAGCCTGGCTCGTCGCTTCGGCGTGACTCGCGACACGCAACACGCCGAAACGCGGAGTTCGAATATTTCTTCGAACCCAGAGTAGTCTCCTAAACATGTTCGCAATGTGGCGTGTTACACACACGGTTCGCCACCACACCGACTCTGTCGGCGGGGCACCGTACTGTGACGCACGTCCCTCAACGAGCATCCGCCTTGTCGAAAGCACCGGGCAGCGCACGTTCCGCCACAATGGCCGAACGAAAGCGGACCGGCAGCTCGGCAGCCGATAGGCGAATCACCTCTCAACAAGAAAAGGAGACGGCCATGGCATCCGCCGCTGACCGCGAAAAAGCACTAGAAACAGCACTCGCACAGATCGACCGACAGTTCGGCAAGGGCTCCGTCATGCGCCTCGGCTCCGACGAACGCGCTCCTGTTGAGGTGATCCCCACCGGATCCATCGCCCTTGACGTCGCACTCGGCATCGGCGGGCTTCCCCGTGGCCGAATCTGCGAAATCTACGGCCCGGAATCCTCGGGTAAGACCACGCTCACTTTGCACGCGATTGCGAATGTGCAGCGCGCTGGTGGCATCGCTGCCTTTATCGACGCCGAGCACGCGCTCGATCCCGAGTACGCAAAGAAGCTCGGTGTCGATATCGACGGACTTCTCGTGTCGCAGCCCGATACGGGTGAGCAGGCTCTCGAAATCGCCGACATGCTCGTGCGTTCCGGCTCCATCGATCTCATCGTCATCGACTCGGTGGCCGCTCTCGTGCCGCGCGCCGAAATCGAAGGTGAAATGGGTGACGCTCACGTTGGTCTTCAGGCTCGACTCAT
>CAZYYL010000143.1:0-1861 GCA_964651425.1 uncultured Microbacteriaceae bacterium
GAATCCGAACTCCCGCGTGTTCCAGAGGATGATCTCCTCGCTGATGCGCGAGAGATTCACGCCGAGCAAGCTCGCGATGAACGCAAACTCAGCGACGACATCGCGGGAGGCGGTGGCGTCGATCGAGTTTTCGCTGGGGCCCGACAAGTTGAGCTCGGATGCGACGAGGTGCGGGTCAAGCCCGAGTGAGTTACCCGCGAGGGCCCCGGCGCCATACGGCGAAACGCGAGCGCGCACCTGCCAATCGTTGAGTCGTTCGAGGTCGCGCACGAACGCCCAGGCGTGGGCCAGCAGGTGGTGCGCCAGCAGCACCGGCTGGGCGTGCTGCAGGTGAGTGCGGCCGGGCATGATGGCTGTGTCGTGTGCGACGGCTTGACCGACGAGAGCATCGATGAACTGGATGACCTCGTGCGCGATGGTCTGCGCGTGGTCGAGCAAGTACAACCGCGTGAGCGTCGCGACCTGGTCGTTACGACTGCGACCGGCGCGGAGCTTGCCGCCGAGGTCGCGGCCGAGAATCTCGACGAGTCCGCGTTCGAGGGCGGAATGAACATCCTCGTCTGATTCGAGCGGCCCGAACGACTCGTCAGCGACAGCCACAGCGAGCTTGTCGAGTCCGGCGTGCATCTGCTTCGCTTCGTCGGCGGTGAGGTATCCGGCGGCCTCGAGCGCTACAGCGTGCGCGTGCGAACCCGCGATGTCATAGGGCGCGAGCACCCAGTCAAAGTGCGTCGAGCGGCTCAACTTAGTGAGCTCGGGTGATGGGCCCGATGCGAAGCGTCCGCCCCAGAGCGCACCGGATTCGCCTGCCCGCGATGAGCCTGCGTCACTGTTCTTCGCCATGGTGTCTATTGTGTCAGGTCGGTTGGGTGGCCGAAGATGTCGAGCAGTTCGCGCACCTCGACGTGCGATTCGAGCGGGTGACGAAAGCGCCGATTCTCATTCACGGTGTACTCGTTTCGACGCCCCGACTTCGTAGCCATGAGGTACCCAGCCTCGACGAGATCCGTGAGCACGCTGTGGGCGAAGCGCTCGGTAATGCCCACGGCGTCGGCGATGTCTCGGATGCGCGCATCCGGATGCTGCGACACAAAGATGAGCACGTGGGCGTGGTTAGAGAAGAACGTCCACCCGCTTTTGGTTTGCTCGGCCATGTCACAACCCTATCAATCGTTTACTTTTGATTCCGGAAGTATTATTCCGGTAATGTAGAGCAAACAAACGAAAGGGCAACCATGGACACTCTCGCCATCGCGTGGTCAAACCTCACATCGATTCCGGTACTCATCTTCTTGCTCGCGATTGTCGCTTCCCGCATCTCCGAGAGTGTCAAGCTCCCTGACGCCGTCTATCAGGGCATCGCCATCTTTTTGCTGCTGGGTATCGGACTCAAAGGCGGTCACGCCATCAAAGTTGCCGACCATTCCGATCTTGTCGGGCCAGCGCTGGCCGCACTCGGTCTCGGAATCGTGATCCCACTGGTTGCCTACGCCCTGCTACGCACAACCAAGCGCTTCAGCAAAGCTGACCGAGGCAGCCTGGCCGCTCACTACGGCTCGACCTCACTCGTGACGTTCACCGCCGGGCTCGTCATGCTGGAATCCATCGGGATGTTCGTCGAACCGTACGTTGCCGCGCTGCTGGCGCTGATGGAGATTCCGGGAATCATCGTAGGTGTGTATCTCGGTACGCGCGGGGGCAAGTCTGCGGGCGCTGGTAGCGCGACCGGCCTTCAATCCAAGCGCGAGACATTCAAGGAAATCTTCTTCGGCAAGACCGTGTTCTTGCTACTCGCCGGTCTGCTCGTCGGGTTTGTCGCGCCCGAGAGTTCCTACGCGAAAGTGGAGCCGTTCTTCGTGGC
>CAZYYL010000143.1:1961-3578 GCA_964651425.1 uncultured Microbacteriaceae bacterium
GCGGTCAGCCTGGCAATGCCGAAAGCCAACCTGTCGATTGCGCTGAGCGCGAGCTTGGGCATGACGTTCCCGTTCAACCTCATTGTCGGGCTGCCGCTCTACCTCGGTGTGGCGACCTGGTTGAGTGAGGTGCTTGGCTAGCGCGCTTGGCTAGCGTGCTCGACTAGCGCGTTCTAGCCCTGCTGACGCAGAAGCCACACGAGCAACGCCTTCTGAGCGTGCAGGCGGTTCTCCGCTTCATCCCAGATCACGCTTTGCGGCCCATCAAGTACGTCCGCCGACACCTCATACCCACGGTAAGCCGGCAGACAGTGCAGAAAGATGGCGTCAGATTTGGCGAGGGCCATGAGCGGCGCATCCACGGTGTAGTCACCGAAGGCAACGAGGCGCTCGGCCTTCTCACCCTCGACACCCATCGAGACCCACGTGTCGGTGACGACAACGTCGGCTCCGGCGGTGGCTTCGCGAGGGTCCGTGACGACGGATGCGCTACCGCCGGTCTTCGTAGCGATGGCCTGCGCATCTGTGACGACCGTCTCGTCGGGCTGATACCCGGACGGTGCCGAGATGCGCACATGCATGCCGGCGGTCGCGCAGGCGAGCAGGTAGGACTGAGCCATGTTGCTGGCGCCATCACCGAGGAAGGTTGCGGTCAATCCGGCGAGCGCACCCTTGTGCTCCTGAATGGTTTGCAAATCGGCGAGAAGCTGGCACGGGTGGAATTCGTCACTCAGCGCGTTGATGACGGGAACGCGGGTTCCGGCCGCCATTTCTTCGAGACCAGTCTGGGCGAACGTGCGCCAGACGATGGCGGCAACCTGACGTTCGAACACGCGTGCTGAGTCGGCGATGCTCTCTTTGCCGGCGAGCTGGCTGTCGCCGGTCTGGATGATGAGCGGCTGACCGCCCAGGTCGGCGATGCCGACGGCGAAACTCACACGCGTGCGCGTGGACGACTTGTCGAAGATGACGGCGACCGTCTGCGGGCCTTCAAGTGGGCGGAACTTGTAGCGATCGGCCTTGATTTCGGCGGCGAGAGCGAGCACTTCAGCCTGCTCGGCGGGGGTCAGGTCGTCGTCGCGCAGAAAGTGGCGGGTCATTGCACAAGCCTACCCGCGCACACCAGACTCATAAGTAAGAGGGGGATGCTCAGAACATGGCTGTATCGCGAAGGACATTCATTGGGGCCGGCATCGGCGCGGCGGGGTTGCTTGCGGCCGGCGCGGGCGGCGGGTACTGGCTAAGTCAGTTGGGGCGCAACACCGCGGGCTTCACGACGGGCAACGCGAGCGGTGGATGGGCGACCGAGCCCGAGCGCATCCGCTCGGCCAATGGCAAGCTCACGATTGACCTGACCGCCGCACCCACGACCGTCGATATCAACGGCACGGTTGTGCGGGCGTGGACCTACAACGGGAGCGTTCCGGGGCCGACGTGGGTGGCGCATCCAGGCGATGTCATTACCGTCAACTTCACAAACCACATCGGGCAGACGACCAACCTGCATACGCACGGTTTTCACGTCTCTCCCGAGGACAACTCCGACAACGTCTTTCTCGAGATCAACGACGGTGAGACGTTCACGTACGAATATCAGATTCCAGATGACCACCCACT
>CAZYYL010000144.1:0-3552 GCA_964651425.1 uncultured Microbacteriaceae bacterium
CCGGTGACGATCACTTGGCGCTTCAACCCATACCAAGGAAAGAGCACCGAGGCGCTGGGATTGGCGAGCAACGCGCGACCCTTGCGCGATCGGTAGTTGGTGACGAATTCGAGAGCGCCGGGTCCGACCCCATCGGCACCGTCTCCGATATCGAGTCCCTTCAGCAACACCGTGCGACTTGACGGGAGTCCATCTGGGTTCACAGTCGACAACACCATCGCATTGGGCTCAAAGATGTCGGCCGATTCAGCGTCACGCAGCCACTGTGCGAAGAAGGCGAGAGGATGCCCGACCACATCCGCCTCGAGCAGACCCTCGTGCCCGTAGTCGGTGTGGCGGGTCAGCGACTCTGGCTCGTCGGTCATCCGTTATCCCAGCGCACAGACGAGTTGGCAGACGAACAGCACGATCGCGACGGGAAGCATGACCGCGCGTTCCTTCTTGCTCCGTGTGATGGCGTTCAGAAAGACGCCGGCCGCTGCAAACGCGACCATGAGCCACAGAACAAAAGGAAGGATCGCCTCCAGCGGTTGGCTGTGCAGGTAGCCGGCCTTCGTGAGCAGCACAGCGGACATGAGCACATACAACACGACATTCACGCCACTGGCGTACCGGCGGTTCTGTTCGAGAACTTTCTGCTGCCCACCCCAAGCGAACTCGCCCCACGGAGCGCCGAGGATGAGCGCAATCTGGAACACCCCGAGAAGACTGAAAACGGTCACGCCCACGACGGCGGCAATCTGCACGGTGGTCATCAGTTCTCCTTCTGAGTGGCGAGAAATAAGCGGATGCACTCCACGGCGAGCGCGTGATCCACTTCTTGCGGCAGGCCACTGATCACGAGCACGCCGACCATGTCGGTGCCCGACTGTCCCGCGACGCGAATAGGGAAGCCCCCGCCGTGACCCGCATAGAGGGCAGTGTCGAGCACGTCGTCGGGGTTTTTCCCGGAAACTTCGATGCGGCGCCCGATGGCGAAGGATGCCTCACCGAATTCCCGCACGGCACGGATTTTTCGGTTCATCCACGAATCGTTCTCAGCGGATGATCCTGGCAGTCCGGCCTGAAAGACACGCTGACCCTCGAGGTCAATTGCGCAGGCCATGGTCAATTCGCGTGCGCGACCGATGCCGACCACCAGACTGCCGAGGTCCCACGCGTCGTCGTGGCCGAACGAATCGAAGACGAGTTCACGCTCTTGGGCTTCGACCTCGGCAACGACCTCGTTGGGATCCCACTTCAGCGCCACGGTTATTCCTTTACCTTGAGGTCACCGCGCACGAGCTTGTGCTGAGCGGCTTGCGCGATCGGGCGCAGAATCATGTGGTCGATGTTGACGTGCGCCGGAAGTTCGAGGGCGTGCACGATTGCCTCGGCCACGTCTTCGGCGAGCAGCGGGTCACGCACATCGGCGTAGAGCGCATCGACCTTCGACGTATCGCCGCCAAAACGAGTGAGGGCGAATTCGTCGGTCTTGACCATCCCCGGGGCAATTTCCATCACGCGAATCGGTTCGCCCGCGAGTTCGAGGCGCAGGGCACCCATCATGCCGTGCAGCGCGAACTTGGCCGCGTTATACCCACCGCCGCCTTCGTAGCTAATGAGTCCGGCGGTTGATCCGGTCGAGACGATGGATGCGCCAGCGTCGCGCTTCGCCGCAGCGCGCAGGGACGGCAACAGCGCCGAGGTGACGCGCTTTGCGGTCATGACGTTGAGTTCGAACATGCGTATCCAGTCGTCTGCGGCGCTCTCTTCTACCGTCGCACTCCCGCCAAGCGCACCGCCCGCATTGTTCACGAGGGCACTGACCGGGCCGAGCCCTGTGTCGGCGAGCGATTCAGCCGCACGACGAAGCGCCTCAACGCCCTCGGCGGTGGTCAAGTCGGCGGCGACGAACGAGCAACCCGTTTCGGCGGCGAGCGCAGCCAGTCGCTCTTCACGACGAGCGGCGGCGAGCACCGTCCATCCGTGTAGAACAAGAAGGCGTACGGTAGCGGCTCCGATGCCTGAGCTTGCTCCAGTGACGACGGCGACACGCGAGTTCATTCCTTCAGGGTAGCCTCAATGCAGGAGACAACAGGAATGACAAATGCCCGACCCCGCACTATCGCGGCGCTCGCGCGCATCCATCCCTATGTCAAAGGCTCCTACACCCGCCTGATATTGGGCATCTTCGGCGCCATCATCGGAGCCGTCGTGACCATGTCGATTCCGGTCGTTCTGTCGTGGATCGTCGACGTGCCACTTGCGACGGGTGATCTCGCGCAGATTTATCCTGCGGTCGCGCTCATCGCCGGACTCGGCGTGCTCGAGGCGCTGCTCGTCGCTGCACGGCGATGGCTCGTGCTAAAGCCGGGAACTCACGTCGACGGGGCGATGCGATTGCGCATCCACAATCACCTGCAACAACTACCGGTCGCTTTTCACGATCGCTGGCAAAGCGGACAGCTGCTTTCGCGTGCGATGAGCGATGTGAGCACCGTGCGTCGCTGGCTGTCGTTCGGTTTCGTGATGCTGTCGGTGAACGTGCTCACGATACTGCTGGGCTTCTCAATGCTCTTCTGGTGGAACCCGCTGCTCGGCGCCGTGTTCACCGTCTGTTCGATTCCACTCTTCTACTTCAGCGTGCGATTCCAGACGCGCTACCGCACGCTCGCGCGGGCAAGCCAAGACCAGGCCGGTGACGTGGCAACGTCGGTTGAAGAATCTGTTCACGGGATACGCGTGCTCAAAGCTTTCGGGCGAAGCGCGTTCGCCGTCGACACGTTCACCGAACGCGCGGACTCGTTGCGCGAGACCGAGCTCACCAAAGGCCGCGCGAGCGCCAACCTCGCGTTCGCGATGACGACCGCGCAGGCGTTTGCGTACGGCATGTCACTACTGGTTGGCATCTACCTCGCATCCACTGGCGCGATTTCCGTCGGCACGATGTTTGCCTTCTTCACGACGGTCGCCGTGTTGCGCTGGCCGATCGACTCCATCGGCTTCCTGATGCAGCTCACGATTGATGCGCGCAGCGCTCTCGACCGATTCTTTGAAGTGATGAGCGAGCCCGTTGTCGTGAACGAGGCCGAAAATCCAGTGCCGTTGCCAGCGGCGTCGGGCGCGCTGACGTTTGAGGACGTGCACTTCCGGTTTGCTGAAACCCCGGCCGATTCTGCTGAACTCCTGCGAGGAGTCACCCTCGACATTCGTCCCGGTGAAACCATGGCCGTCGTCGGGTTGACCGGCAGTGGCAAGACCACGCTGACTGCGCTGACGACGCGACTGTACGACGTCACGGGCGGACGCATCCTGCTCGACGGCATCGACATTCGTGACGCACGCCTGAGCGAACTGCGCGAGCGTATCTCAATGGCATTCGAAGACGCGACGCTGTTCTCGGTGTCGGTGCGCGAGAACGTGTTGCTGGGTCGACCCGATTTGTTGAACCCGGCGGATGAGCCCGCCCGCGATCGCGCCGAAACACTCCTCGCCCAGGCGCTCGACATCGCGCAGGCGGACTTCGTTTACCAACTGCCAGACGGGCTCGACACGAAGATCGGTGAGGAA
>CAZYYL010000145.1:0-3519 GCA_964651425.1 uncultured Microbacteriaceae bacterium
TCCCGGCGTGACGACGGCTTCAGGGTCGAGGTCACCGAGCGCAACGATTTCGTCGACCGCAACAATGGTGGTCGTCGCCGCGGTGGCCATGATGGGGCCGAAGTTGCGCGCTGTTTTGCGGTAAACGAGGTTTCCCCAGCGGTCGGCCTTCCACGCGCTTATAAGTGCAAAGTCGGCGTTGATGGGATGCTCCAGCAGGTACTGTTTGCCGTCAATCTCGCGGGTCTCTTTGCCCTCGGCAAGCGCTGTGCCCACCGCGGTTGGCGAGTAGAAGGCACCGATGCCGGCACCGGCCGCACGGATTCGTTCGGCGAGGTTGCCCTG
Source organism: uncultured Microbacteriaceae bacterium (assembly GCA_964651425.1). GTDB lineage: Bacteria > Actinomycetota > Actinomycetes > Actinomycetales > Microbacteriaceae > RFQD01. Next base: position 325 of record CAZYYL010000145.1, read on the forward strand.
CGGCACGAGCTCGAGTTCGATGGCACCCTCGCGATAGAGCCCGTCGAACACCCACGAATCGAACTGTCGCGGAAACGAACACACGATTTTGCGCACTCGCCGTGTTGCGAGCAGCGCCGCGAGCCCGGCATCGCCGTTGCCCGCGTTGTTGTTGACGATGGTGAGGTCCGACGCGCCCTGATTGATCAAGGCCTTGATGAGATCGATTGGCTGGCCGGCGCGACCGAATCCGCCAATCATGATTGTCGCGCCGTCGAAGATTCCCGCGACGGCATCCTCAATCGAGGTCACGGTCTTGTCAATCATGTGACTCACCTCGTCTTTTCGTCTGTCCCAGCCGGGAGGACATATTTCGCCTAGCGAAATAGTCTTCGCTTTACGAAAAATGAGCTTACACGCTTATGAGCTCACAGTGAAGGGCAGCACGAGACGTGATGGGTGGTTGACGTCGCGGAAGATCTTGTGCGTGACGGGTCGGCCCACCGGCAAGTGGAATGCGTCGGGTGGGAGCAACGCATTGTGTGCATCCGTCAGCGGTTCATTGCACGAGAGCTCGAGCTCAAGCCGGTGACCCGGCAGGAACGACGTCGCAAACGGGTAGAGTCGAATCACGTACTCCACAATCTCGCCAGGCACGACGGGCTCGGTTCGTGTGTGCGGGTGGAACGGGTTGCCCTCGGTCGTTCGCGCGTCGAGCTCGCGATGCGACGCCTTCAAGAAGCCCGTCGTCACGAGCTGCCTCGAGCCACCCGGAGCGACATCCCACAGTCGCAAAATGAAGTTCGTGTCATCCTGATCGATTGCTGCGAAAATATGGGCCGCGCCCGTTCCCATCAGCTCGGTGGCCTGAGCAAACGGCTCGGTGCTCCACGTGAGAATCTCGACCTTATCCGTCACGGTGAGTGGCGCCTGGAAGAAGCCATCGGGCGCCGCGTGCATTTCGCCCATCAGCTCGGGCTCGGGGAGGAGCTTGCGACGTGGGTGAAGGTATAGCGGTCGGTACTCAATCTCGCGCGGGGGGAAGTGTGATCCGAGTGCGTGCGTGCGAGACCCCTCGATGAACACGCTCACGGCAGGCTCATCCATGATGCCGTTGTCAATGCCCTTGATCCAGTAGTCGTACCAACGGAACATCTTGTCGTGTTCCTCAATAAACGGCCGCGACTGCATGGGCGGGTACGGCCCAATGTCGAGCTTCTTCGGACCGCGCAGCGCGTCGAACAGCTCAATCGTGCCGTCCATCGTCCATCCGCGACCCTGATCAATTTGCAGATACACAGGAATGTCAATTTGAGGCGCGAGCGTGATCGGATTACGTTCCTCATACCATTCGCTGTCGAGCTCGTTCATCACGATGTCGAACCAGGCCTCGTGATTTGTCGGATAGTGCAGCAGGTGCACGAGGTTGGGCCACGCTTGGATATCGGGATCAGCGAGCCGACGCGCAACCTTGGCTGCGATCTCGTCGGGCGAGAAGGTTTCGAGCATGCGCGACTTCACTCGGTCGGTAAAGGCCCAGCCCGAGTCTCCGCCACGCCCCTCGCGCGCGGCGCGCGGCATGAACCACATCACGCCCCCGTGGTACGTCGTCTCGTAGAAGTCGAAGTGGCCCCCACTGACGAAGATTGCCTTGAGGTGCGGGGGTCGTTCGGCGGCGGCAAGCACCTGCATCGACCCGAAGTACGAAATACCGATCATGCCAACGTTGCCATCACACCACGGTTGTGCAGCGACCCACTCGATGAAGTCGTAGGCGTCTTGTCCGAGCGAAACGCCCCCCGCGTTGTAGTTGCCGATGTGCTCGCCCTCGCTTGCACCGCTTCCCCGAAGGTCGCCGATGACGTGCACGTATCCTTCGCTCACCACGCGCGCAATATCGCCCGCCTCGATGCAGCCGTCCCACATCGGGCTGGGGCGCTTCTGAGGAGGCATCGTCAGTGCGAGCGCCTGCAACTCCTTGCCGTAGGGACTCAGCGCTACGAGTGCGGGTCGAGGTGTCGTGTCCATGCCCGAGTAGATGTCGGCGGCGAGGGTCACCCCGTCGCGCATCGGAACGCGCACATCCTTCGTGATGGAAATCGTTTGGTTGCCTGCCTGCCAGGTACGAGAATCAACCACGTGTCACTCCTTATTGTTTCGGTCGGGACGAGAAACATCTGTTCCCTCAACCAACTTTCACATATTATTATACTAAAGTCTGATTTTCACAACGGGAGTTCTCATGCCACCGATTGAGTCACCGCACGTCGCCGTGCATCCACTCGTCTCCCCATGGGGACGCTTCGGCCTCTATAGCTACTTCATCGACAGTCCCGAGCCCGCCATCGTCGATACGGGCATCACGACCTCACCGGCCGAGGGCATGGCCCCGGCTCTCGAGGCACTCGGACGTCGAATCGAAGACGTGCGCTGGATTCTGCTGACCCACGGCCACATCGATCACCTGGGTGGCGTCATGGCACTCTGGGAATTGACGGGGCGAAAAGCTCAGATCGTGTTGCATGAAGCGGATGCGCACCTGCTGCGCTCGCGGCAAGCTCATGTTGATCTCTACGTGGACGTGCGGGCACAGTATCTCAACGACCCAAGTGCGGTCGCTCGTCAAACCGCGGCAGCTGCGGCCGCCATTTCGGGCGAACTTGAGCCAACGATGCTGGTGCATGGTGGCGAGAAACTGTCGCTCGGCGGTGATGTGACCGTGTCGGTGCACTCGATCCCCGGGCACACGGCGGGCTCGGTCGCCTACGTGATTGACGGGCAAGACGACGTCTTTGTGGGTGACGCCGTGCAGATTCACGGCGCCGCCAACGGATTCCCCGGGTACGAAGACCCGCAGGCGTATCGCGCCAGTCTCGAGTACCTGCGCGACTCGGTGAAGCCGCATCGACTCTTCTTGGGGCACCCATACCGAACAGCGAGTGGGGAGCCGTACGGCGTCGAGCTCGACGAGTCGACGGCGGCGAAGGCCATCAATGAGAGCATCGAGATTGAATCGAGGATTCACCGCGCGGCGAATTCCGCCCTCGAAGCTGGTTTGGTGCACACCGATTCCGCGTACTCACCGTTTGAGCGCGTTGCGACCGAACTCGGTTACGCGGGCGACCCGACGCTCGAGCCGTCGCCATTCTTCACGACGTTGCACGGCTACCGAGCCGACTTCGAGGCCGGAAGCCGACAAGCGACGGCGTAACGCGC
>CAZYYL010000146.1:0-3518 GCA_964651425.1 uncultured Microbacteriaceae bacterium
CTTGCCGTCGGTGTGGAATTCGCTGGCGGCGACGTCGAGCGCGAGCGCAACATCCTTGCCCGGCTTCAAACCAACGGTCGTGATGGCCTCAACGATGTACTCGAGAGCGGCACGGTTGTTCGGCAGTTCGGGAGCGAAGCCACCTTCGTCGCCGAGGCCGGTCGCGAGACCCTTCTTCGCGAGAATCGATTTGAGTGCGTGGTAGACCTCAACGCCCCAGCGAAGGCCTTCGCTGAAGGTCGGTGCGCCGAGCGGCACAGCCATGAATTCCTGAATGTCGACGCCCGTGTCGGCGTGAGCGCCACCGTTGATGATGTTGAGGAGCGGAACGGGCAGCGTGTGCGCGTTCGGTCCGCCGACGTAGCGGAAGAGAGGGAGGTCAGCCGAGTCTGCAGCAGCCTTGGCAACCGCGAGGCTCACACCGAGGATGGCGTTCGCGCCAATCTTCTTCTTGTTGTCGGTGCCGTCGAGCTCGATCATGGCGGCGTCAATCAAGCGCTGCTCGGTGGCGTCCATGCCAACGATCGCCGGCTCGATGTCCTTGATGACGTTGGCGACAGCCTTTTGCACGCCCTTGCCGAGGTAACGCTTCTTGTCACCATCGCGAAGCTCGTAAGCCTCGAACGCGCCCGTCGAAGCACCCGACGGAACAGCGGCACGAGCGGCGGTGTTGTCGTCGAGCAAAACCTCGACCTCGATGGTCGGGTTACCGCGCGAGTCGAGAATTTCTCGTGCATTGAGGGCAATGATGTCGGCCACAGTGACTCCTAGTCAGTTCGGGATGCGGGAGGGAAAGTTCGCACGTCGATTCTACTTGCGCGCTCTCGTGCGACCGTTCGGGTACGCACGACAGCGCGACCAAAAGCTAGCCGAGAGGCTTCAGCGTGAGGTCGGCGAACTTGGTGGCGTGCGCATCCACCGAGGCAAAATGCGTAAAGCCCGCTGCGGTTGCACGGTCGAGAATCGGCGTGAGGTTCTTGGTGCGCTTCTCGAGACGCACGCGGTGGCCGGCGGCAACAGCCTGAGCTTTGATGCGGGCGAGAGTTTCGAGGGTGAGGCCTTCGGTGCCGGGGGTTTCGTGCACGAGCACGACTCCGCCACGAGCGCTGTCCTCGTCAGCAAGGAGCTCGACGATGCGCTCGAAACCAATCGAGAATCCGGCGGCTGGTACGTCTTGCCCGAGGAACCGACCGATCATGCCGTCGTAACGACCACCGCCACCGACCGACGAACCAGATTCGGGATGCGCGATCTCGAAGATCGTGCCCGTGTAATAACCCATACCGCGTACGAGCGTGGGGTCGAAGCGCACCTGCACGCCCGCGGGCAATTCGGCGAGCGCGCCGGCAATCGTCTCGAGTGAGGCAATCGCTTCGGGGTCAATCCCGTCGGGGAGCACACTGAGGATGTCCGCGGTCGTCAGAGGCACCCCACCGCCAGCGAGGTGTGGCTCGATAGCGCTAAGGAACCCACCGAGCACGGCGGCCGAGTCAGCCCCGAACTCCGCGAGCTCGTTGACCACACCGTCGACACCGATTTTGTCGAGTTTGTCGATGGTGATGAGCGCGGATTGACGGCGCTCGGACGCGATACCGCAGTAGTCGAGCAGACCGAACAGGATTCGGCGGTCGTTTAGTCGGATCGTGCATCCATTAAGGCCTAACGCACTGAGCGCCGAGGATGTCGCGAGAATCAGCTCAACCTCGGCGAGCGGTCCTGCCTCACCGATGATGTCGATATCGGCCTGCACAAACTGGCGGTAGCGGCCTTTCTGCGGACGCTCGGCACGCCAGACGGGTGCAATCTGAATCGCACGAAAGACGGTGGGTAGTTCGGCACGGTGACTGGCGTAGAAGCGCGCGAGCGGAACGGTCAGGTCAAATCGGAGTCCGAGGTCGGCAAGGTCGTGTGCGTCACCGGATGCGTGGGCCGCGGCCAAGTCGTCAGCACTCAACCCGCGCTTCAGCACACTGAACGAGAGTTTCTCGTTGTCGCCACCGAGTCCGGAGTGGAGGCGCTCGTAGTCCTCAACGACGGGCGTCTCAATTTCTTCGAACCCGTGAGCAGAGTAGGTCTCGCGAATCACGGCGAGCGCACGCTCGCGGCGGGCCTTCTCAGTCGGGAGAAAGTCGCGCATTCCGCGCGGTGCGGTCACGTTGTTCGCCATGCGTCTAGTCTCCCACGCCGGTTCACGGCCGGCGCTCAGCGCTGTCTACACCGTGGCCACTTGGTGACCTCTACTCCGCGTCCCGAATTTCTTCCTGTAGCCCGCGCAACGCACTACGCAACGCGCGCTCCGCATCGAGCCCTCGGCCACGGGCCGATGCCACCAGCGCGAGCAACACGGCGCCGAGTTCGTTCTCATCCGCAAACGCGAACGGCGATGGGCCGCCGAGCGAAACCACACCGAGCTTGTCTGCCTTGCCGAGGAGTTTGTCGGCAAGCGCGAGCGCGGGCATCCCCTGCGGAACACCATCGAGAGTGGATGACCGCTCCGACTTCTCGGTCTTCTTGAGTTCCTCCCACACGGCGATGACCTCGTCGGGCGTACCAGCTTCGACATCGGCGAAGACGTGCGGGTGGCGGGCAATCATCTTTGCGGACATGTGTGCCGCGACATCCTGCAGGTCAAAATTTTCACCCGCCGTCTTCGACGCGATGTCAGCGTGAAAGAGCACTTGGTAAAGAACGTCGCCGAGTTCCTCGAGAATGTCGTCGCGAGTCCCCGTCTCGATGGCGTCGATGAGTTCGTACGTCTCTTCGACGAGGTAGCGCACGAGTGACTCGTGAGTTTGCTCGGCGCACCAGGCGCATCCATCAACTGCGCGGAGGCGATCGATGACCAGGGCGAGGTCGGCGACGGAGTCGGCATGACCGCCGGCCTGACCGTCTGTGCCGGATGACGATTCGGAGAAGATGGGGCTGCTCATCAGGTTCCCTCCCAGGTGCAGCCCCATCCTCTCACTCGCAGAGCGTCTCAACTAAGAGGAGACTCTCTCGCTAGACGAGTCCCGCCGACCAGAGACATGATCGACGAGACCCGCGTCTTTATGCCCTCGCGACCTATGCCGCTTTCTTGAGGCGACGACGAAGTGCGCTGAGTTGCTTCGTCATTTCTTCGGGCAGTCGCTCGCCGAACGTGCCGAAGTACTCTTCGGTCTGCTCGCACTCGACCAGCCAGCGGTCGGGTTCTACCTCGAACAACTTGCTCATCGCACCGCGAGGCATCTCAAGGCCCTCGAGATTGAACGAGCCGCGGGCCGGAACGATACCGATGGCAGCTTCGTACGTCTTGGCTTTGTCTTCGACGCGACGGCAGATCCACTCGAGCACGCGCGAGTTCTCACCGAATCCGGGCCACAGGAACTTGCCGTCGGCGTCCTTGCGGAACCAGTTGACGGCGTACATGCGCGGCAGCTTGTCGGCCTCCGTCCGGGTGCCGATGCTGAGCCAGTGACCCCAGTAGTCGGCCATGTTGTAGCCGCAGAACGGCAGCATGGCGAAGGGGTCGCGACGCA
>CAZYYL010000147.1:0-3516 GCA_964651425.1 uncultured Microbacteriaceae bacterium
CACATGGGCGGTCACGTCGGCCGCTGTGTTGTGGGCACTACTCATCGCTCTATACGAAGCGACGACAACTCGTCAGCGACTGCTCTCCGGAAGCTTCGCGCTGCTCGCGGCGTTCATCGGTGCGGGCGCGAGAGCCGACGCGGCGGTGTTCAACGTTCTTGCCATCGTCGTTGCGGTGGTCTTCACGATTAAGCGACGCACTCGCCACAATTGGATCGCGTTGGCCTTCACTGCGGCCATCGTCGTCGTGTCGGTGGCGTTCTATCTCTCGGCCGGGCAGTCTCTCGCCGCCGCGGAAGGGCTCAACGGCACACCGCCGACACTCTCCGAACGTCTTTACCTGCTCGTCGTCAATGTGCTTCAGGTTCCAATGATCTGGTCGGGCGTCTTCGGGTCGTGGGGTCTTGGTTGGCTCGACACGGCAATGCCGTACATCGTGTCGGTGGGCAGCGTTGCCGTGGTTGCCGGTCTCGCATTCTGGGGCATCGGTATCCGACAGATTTCCCGTGAGGATGCGATTCGCAAGGCACTCGTCGTGCTCGGCGTTTTCGCCACGTTCTGGATGTATCCCACACTCGTGCTCGTGCAAACAGGAGCCATGGCGGGCGGGTACTTCCAGCCCCGATACATATTGCCGGTCGCGCTGGTTTTGCTCGGGGTCACGCTCGTCGGAGCGCGCGCGGGTGTCGCCTTCACGCTCTCAACTCCGCAGCGCGTTGCCGTGGTTTTCTTCATGGCGATTGCGAACTCAATGGCGATTCACGCGAACATGCGTCGCTACATCACAGGAACCGACCACCAGAACTGGAACCTCAGCGCCAACGCCGAGTGGTGGTGGCCCGGCGCCTGGTTCGGCCCGATGGTGGTGTGGGCCGTGAGCTCACTCGCGTTCTTTGCCGTGGTGTGGATCGCGACCTCGCGAAAGCTTGAGGTTAGCGCGCGCCCGTGATTTCGGCGTAAGTGCGACGAATTCCTTCGTCCAGTTCGGTGAGCTCAACGGCGCCGAAGTCGGTGAGGTAGCGCGCGGTATCGAGCACGACACGGTCAACGAACGTTGCGGGAGCAGCGATTTCCTCGATGGCAAAGTCGTGACCGACCACACGCGCAATCGCCGCGAAGACGTCGGTGATGCTGAGGCCATGTCCGCTGCCGATGTTGTAAATCGAATGTGCATGGGGCTTGCCGACCATGCGCATGATCATGTCGACCGCATCCGTGATGTACACGTAGTCGCGCACCATCGACCCGTCGCCGTATCGAATGACCGGCTTGCCCAGAGCGATGTTGCGAAGTGCGATTGGGATGAGTCCCTGACGCGCTTGCGGACGCTGGTGCGGGCCGAACGGGTTTGAGATGCGCAGCGAGGTCGACTGCAAGCCGCGCGTCGCGCGAAAGAACGCGAGGTAGTGCTCGATGGTGAGCTTGCCGATGCCGTAGGGCGACACCGGCATGGCGCGTGACGTCTCTGCGTATTCGGGCAGGCTCTGCGGACCGTAAATTGCGCCACCCGTCGAGCTGAAGTACACGTGTTCGACGCCGGCCTTACTCGCGGCGTCGAGCAGTTCGATGGTCTGCGCAACGTTCGTGCGGATATCCATCGTCGGATCGCTCTCCGCCGTTGCCGGTGTCGTCGTCGACAAGAAGTGGAACACAAAGTCTTGGCCGCGAACGGCAGACTCGAGGTCGCTGTTGCTCAGGAAATCACCGGGCAGGATGCGCACGTCAGGTGACGCGAAGCGTCGGTCGCTCGTGCTGAATCGATCGAACGCGGTCACATCGTGACCCGCCGACGCGAGGGCATCGACGAGGTGCGAACCGATGAAGCCATTGCCACCGATGACGACTGCTTTAGCCACGCATTGCCCTTTCGAGTGCGTCGACGAACTGTATGCCGGAATCCTTCCAGCTCACATTCGCGACGGACGAACTCATCGCGTTGGAACGCTCAATCGCGTCGGGGCGTTCGAGCACCTCGACCATTTTCTTGGCGATGGCCATCGGTGACGCCGGTACATATTCGATGTACGGGTTGTCGGTGACGAGTCGGTTGTTCGGCCCGTCGTTGACGACCGGGGTCACGCCAGCGGAAATGAGCTCAAGCGGGAGGAGTGACATGTTCGTCAGCGAGAGCACGAGCCCGGCGGCACAACGGTTGTAGACCGCGTTGAGTTGGCTCAGAGACATGCTTGACAGGTTGACGTGCGGAAACGGAATCTCCCAACTCGACACATCCCAGCCGGCCAGGTTGATCGTGACGTCGGGACGCAAGCGAGCGAAGTCACTCAAAACAAGGAGTCCGAATTCGAATGCTCGTCGGGCGGTGACCGGGCGCGCATAGAAAAACACTTCGTTGCGCGGGCCCGTGTTCGTCACGTTGTAGAGAGACTTGTCCACGGCGAAATCGAAGTGATCGGCTTTCATGCCGAATTTCTCACGAACGGTCGTCGAGAGCCATGCACCGGCCGTGATTCCGTGGAAACCGAATCGGTACGTGTTCTCGGCGAGCAACGCGTCGCTACCGGTGGGGTAGAAGAGCGGTTCGAAATCTTGGATGAAGTAGAAGCGTTTGGCGTTCGTCTTGTCGAGGAATGACGGGTACGCCGTCTCCCAGCCAGTTGCAAACACGGCCTGAGTGTCGCTGTCGAGCCCGACTTCACGGTCGAAGTTGCGTAGCTCAGCCTTCACATCGGCGTAGGCATCTGAGCTCTGGATGATCTCGCGCAGGCCATCCACATCGGCTTTACCGGTCGGTTGATAGAAGTAGACCGTGCACGTGTGACCGGCGTCTTCGGCGAACTTGATGAAACGGAAGATGTTCTGGTGCCCGCCACTCTCGGCACCGGGAGGCGACATAATCCACGCGATGTTGATTGGGCCGCTCTTGACGGTGAGGGGCTTGCGAATGCGATCCGGAATGTCCGTCCAGTCGACGTTGGCGGCATCTTCGAGGTTCACAGCCACGTGAATCTTGTGCTTGTACCAGCGCAACGCAGCGGTGCGACCGAAGACGATGAGAGTCCCGGGAACGCCGTGCTCTTTCACTAGGCGGGTCGCGGTGCGGACCTTGCTGACAACGCGGCTGATGGGTCCCTTGCGCTTCTTACTTGGCACGGTGCGCCTCCAGTGATTGGGCAGCAACGGCAGCCTGGTCGGTCACGTCAACGCGGGTCGCGCGGTAATACGCGCGCCACTTGGCGACGTGGAACCACGGGTTCACCACGAGCCAATACAGCTTGCGCCGCCAAGAGAATGATCCGTCGCGCACGATGCGCAAGCTGTCGCGCAACGCACCGAAGCCCGTGTACGCAACCTGACGCGAGAAACGAAGGACGGGGTAGTCGTGACCGATGCGTCGCATGCCCACGACCTCATCGAAGATGCGCAGACGATACTCGTGCAGCGTGAGGTCGTTTGAATGAACGACGGATGCGCGCGGCGCGTACGCCTTGCGGAACCCCTGTTCCACAACCTCGCGGCCGAACGCCATGTCTTCGGAGTACGGCACGTCTTGGTAGG
>CAZYYL010000148.1:0-3507 GCA_964651425.1 uncultured Microbacteriaceae bacterium
GTCGCTCTCGAAGGAAGACATCGAGCGCATGGTGCGCGAGGCTGAAGAGCACGCCGCGGAAGACAAGGCACGCCGCGAGTCGCAAGAGACCCGCAACACAGCAGAGCAGATGGTCTACTCGATCGAGAAGCTCATCAAGGAGAACGACGAGAAGCTCGGTGACGACGTGAAGTCGGAAGTTCAGGCCGACGTCGATGCACTCAAGTCTGCGCTCGCGGGAGACGACGATGCTGCCGTGAAGACGGCATTCGAGAAGCTCAGCGAAAGCCAGGGCAAGCTCGGTGACGCGCTCTACCAGCAGGCTCAGGCCGCTGAAGCTGAGGGTGCCGAGGGCGGCGACAGCGCGTCCGATGACGATGTCGTCGACGCTGAGGTTGTCGAAGACGAAGAGGACAAGAAGTAGGGATGACCGAACAACACGGAGACCAGGACGAACCCGTCGTTCGCGACAAGCGACGTATCGATCCGGAAACCGGCGAAGTTCGTGCAGAGATGGACGGGGAATCCGCTTCCGCGGATTCCCCCGACTCTGGCACGGAGGAACTTTCCGCAGACGACTCAGAACTTCTCGAACAGACCGCGGACGACATCGCCGCGGAGCGCCTCGCGGACCTCCAGCGCGTGACCGCGGAGTACGCGAACTACCGAAAGCGCACGGAAGCGAATCGTGAACTCGATCGCGAGCGTGCGGTCGCAGACACGGTTCGACTGCTCTTGCCGGTGCTCGATGACCTCGACCGCGCCGAAAAGCACGGCGACCTCGTCGACGGAGCACCGCTGACCGCGATTGCTGCCAAGATGCGCGGCATGAGCGAACGCCTGGGACTGAGTGCCTATGGTGCAGCGGGCGAAGTGTTCGATCCGAACATCCACGAAGCCATCGTTCAACAGCCGTCGGCCGACGTCACTGCAGAAACTCTGCTCGACGTCGTTGAGCGCGGCTACATGCTTGGTTCAACACAGGTGCGCGCTGCGAAGGTGGTGGTTGCAGTACCCAATGGCTAGTCAAGACTGGTTGGAGAAGGACTTCTACAAGATTCTCGGCGTATCGAAAGATGCCTCGGAGGACGAGATCAAGAAGGTCTATCGCAAGCTCGCGCGTAAGTATCACCCCGACTCGGTGACGGATCCAAACGAGAAGGATGCCGCCGAGGCAAAGTTCAAAGAGATCAGCGAGGCCTATTCGGTGCTCGCGGACAAGAGCGCTCGCGCAGAGTACGACCAGATTCGAGCCATGGGCGCGGGTGGCCCACGCTTCACCGCGGGCGGGCCTGGTGGCGGATTCAGCGACGCCTTCGGTGGCTTCGGCCGAGGTCGAGCCGGTGGATTTCAGGGTGGCGACTTCGATGACATTTTGTCGGGGATGTTCGGTGGCGGCTTTGGTGGCGGCGCAGGCCCCGGCTTCCGCTCGCGCCAGTCCGCCAAGGGCCAAGACATCGTGTCGAACGTCTCGATCGATTTCTTCGAAGCGATTCATGGTGAGACCATCACTCTGAATGTCGGCAATGGTCGCACGGTCAAAGCCAAGATTCCGGGTGGTGTCGCCAACGGTCAGAAGATCCGCCTTCGCGGCAAGGGGCAACCGTCACCGAACGGTGGCCCAGCGGGAGACATCGTTCTCACTGTCGCGGTAGGGAAGCACCCCATCTTCGAGCGCGACGGACTGAACATCCGCCTCGTCGTTCCGGTTACATTTGTCGAAGCTGTGCAGGGCGCGACCATCGAGGTGCCGACACTCGACGGTGAGACGGTCAAGCTCAAGGTTGCTCCGGGAACGCCGAGCGGGCGCATCCTTCGCGTCAAAGGACGCGGTGTGAAGACGGCCAAGGAGTCGGGCGACCTGTTGGCTGAAGTCCAGGTTGCTGTGCCATCCCACCTCGATGCCACGGCGATGGATGCACTTCAGAAGTTTGCCGAGGTGGCACCGACCGAGAACCCTCGGGCAGAATTGCTCGACAAGACCAAGCGGTAAGGCGGCGCGCGCGTGACGAACATCGACGAGCTGCAGCCGATCCTCACCATTTCGATGGCGGCGGAGTTGGCGGGAATGCATCCGCAGACCCTGCGCCAGTACGACCGTCTCGGACTCGTGCAGCCCGGGCGCACGGCTGGCCAGAGTCGCCGCTACTCACTGCGTGACGTCACCAAACTTCGCGAAGTACAGCGCCTCAGCAACGAAGGACTCTCCCTCGAGGGCATTCGTCGCGTGCTCGATCTTGAAGATGCCGTCGTCGCGCTCAAAGCGCGCGTGCGTGAACTCGAATCTGCGTTGGCGGATGCCCTGCTCGCCCAACCAGGTAAACGTGTGTTCGCGGCCGGCGCCGAAGGGGAAGTCGAGACTCTGCGTGCGGGAACGCGTGTTCGCCGCCGCACGGATCTCGTCATCTGGCGACCACAGAGGTGACCGACTTTCCGTACGAGGCCCTGCGACGCTGGCCTGACATGGAATCGCCGGAACTCGTTGCCGCGGATGCGGCCGACCGGTTGCTCGTGGCAACAGCGGAAGCCGAGTTAGCAACGCGGTTCGAGGCGCGCCCATCCGTAACCGTGATCGGCGACAATTACGGAGCAGTGACACTTGGGTTGCTCTCGGGTGAAGTCAGTCACGTGCGCGTTCACCAAGACTCGGCCGCCGGCGAACGAGCGCTGCTAAACAACGCCGAACTGGTTGGTCAGGAGGCGCATCCGTCAATCGCGCAGTTCGAACTCGTGCCCGATCTCGTTGCCGGCGCAGAACTTGTCGTGATACGCCTGCCGAAAGCACTCGACCAACTGGATGAGTGGGCAGCACTTGTTGCGGCACACGCGGCCGATGATGTCACGGTGCTCGCCGGTGGCCGCGACAAGTACATGACGCCCGCGATGAACGAAGTGCTTGGTCGCTATTTCGACGAGGTGAGCGCCGGTCGGGGCGTGCAGAAATCACGAGTGATGACGGCACGCGGCCCACGGCGTGATTCGGCGCGGGCCGCACTTGTCGCGTTGCCGAAGCGCGTGACTGTGGTGGTCGGCGGCGGGATGGACGGGCAGGCTTCGGATGGTTCCGTCGGGCTCGAGATCTGCGCGTTCGGGGGAGTTTTCGCGGGCGCATCCCTCGACATCGGAACGCGCGCGCTTCTCGACGTACTGGACCGGGTTCCGGGTCAGCAGGGACAACGAATCATTGATTTCGGATGCGGCACCGGCGTGCTCGCAACGCAACTTGCCCGACTCCGGCCGACCGCAACAATCATCGCCACGGACCAGTCGCTCGCGGCGGTGCGCAGTGCTCACGCGACCGTCTCGGCGAACGGACTCGCCGACCGGGTAACCGTGACTCGCGACGATGGTCTCGCAAGCCAGCCCGACGAATCAGCTGACCTGATTGTCTTCAACCCGCCATTTCACTCGGGTGCCGCTGTGCACGCCGACACGTCGCTCCGGTTGTTCGCCGAGGCCGGGCGCGTACTCAGACCGGGCGGCGAACTCTGGGTGGTGGCGAACCGGCACCTGAGCTACAAAGCGGCC
>CAZYYL010000149.1:0-3465 GCA_964651425.1 uncultured Microbacteriaceae bacterium
GGCGCGACCACGATTCGTCCGCGTGATGCCAACAATACGTTTCCGAGAAGGTCAGGAGCGTGTCCCCCGGCCATGTTTGCCAGGGTGTTCGCGGTTGCCGGGGCAACCACAATGACGTCCGCCTCTTGACCGAGAGCCACGTGTCGAACCTGTGCCACGTCGTCATAGAGACCGGTCACCACGGGATTGCGACTGAGAGCCTCGAGCGAAGCTCGTCCGACGAACTCGAGCGCCGCATCCGTCGCAACAACCGTGACCGTGTGACCGTCACGAACAAAACCGCGTACAACGCTCAGTGCGTTGTACGCGGCGATGCCGCCGGTGATACCGACGACAATGTTGAGCTGACGAGTCATGACGCGTCAGGAAACCGAGAGCCTAGGCCGACAGCGGCGTGACGACGAGCTTGTCCTCGTTGATTTCACGCAGTGCCACCGACAGCGGCTTGTCTTCAATGTTCGAGTCTACGAGCGGACCCACGTTGTCGAAGAGCGAACCCTCGTGCAGGTCGCTGAAGTAATCGTTGATCTGTCGGGCGCGCTTGGCAGCAAAAATAACCAGCGCATACTTCGAGTCAACCTTTGACAACAGGTCGTCAATCGGTGGGTTGATGATGCCTTCAGTGTTTTTTGCCATGGCGAGCTCCTTTTAGCTAAGTCCCATCAAGTCTACGACCTGTTGCGCGGCCTCATCGACGTCGTCATTGACGACCCGAACATCGAACTCCATTCGGGCAGCCAATTCCTCGCGTGCCGTTTCAAGACGGCGCAATCGTTCATCGAGTTCTTCAGTGCCGCGCCCCTCCAATCGGCGAGCAAGCTCGTCCCACGATGGAGGCTCAAGAAAGACAGTGCGGGCCGCCGGCATATGTTGCTTAACCTGTCGTGCGCCTTGGATATCAATTTCGAGGAGCACACTGTGACCGGCCTTGAGCGATTCTTCGATTGGTTTCCGCGGCGTTCCATACCGGTGCGTTCCGTGCACCACGGCGTACTCGAGGAGTTCGTCGTCGGCAATGAGACGATCAAACTCTGCGGGTGAAACGAAGAAGTAGTTAACGCCATCGACTTCTCCGACACGAGGAGAGCGCGTGGTGGCGCTGACCGACATGTGCACCTCGGGGAACCTGTCCACGATGCGCGCCACGACTGTGCCCTTGCCCACGGCTGTCGGGCCGGCAAGAACAACGACCTGAGGCTTGGAGCTTTCACCGCGTAACCGTTCGCGCTCAATGAGGAACTTGTTCAATGCACGGGATTGTCGAACGCCCAACGCGCCGAGACGCTTGCGGGGTGAAATTTCCAGTTCGGCCAAAATGCGGTCGACTTTGGTCGCGCCGATCGCGGGCAAGCTGGCTAAGAACTTTGTGACGCGGATGCTCGCCTCGACGCTTTCTGCATCGATGCGAGCGACTGTAAACACGTCGCGAGCTGACCGAGTTCCCTCAGCGAGCGAGGTCTTCACTGCCGCGCGAGCTCGTCGTGCCGCCACCGCTGCCCGCGAAGCAGCGGCGCGATCAACCTCGGGCATGCCGTTAGATTCCGTCACGTCAGGCGATGCCCTCTGCGACGACGCCGGCACGGCGGTTGATTGTCTCTACGATGCCGTCGGGTCCCGCTTCAAGAATGCTGCGCGTTTCGGTCACAATGAGTCGCTTTGTGAGTGAACCGAAGAGTCGACGAGCGTCACTTGGCTCGGCACCTTGGAAGCCGAAGCCAGGGGCAAGCACGGGCAGCCCAACTAGTTCATCCGGATTGATTCCGACATCTTCGAGACGCACGGTCGCCCCGATTACGACACCGGCCGTCACTGTCTCGCTGTGCTGATTCGCTGCATGTGCATCGTGGGCCATCTGGGCGGCCACCGTCAGGCGGGGCTCGTTGCTCTCCGGCATGATGCTTGCTTGCAATCGCTGTGCCTCCGGGTTGGACGTTGCAGCGAGCACGAACACGCCCTTGTTGCCTACCTGTGCGATGCGCATCGTGTCACCGAGTGCGCCGAAACCGAGGTAGGGCGACACCGTGACGCTGTCCGCTTCGAACGGTGAACCCTGAGCGAGCCACGACTGAGCGTAGGCCTGCATTGTGCTTCCGATGTCGCCGCGCTTCGCATCCGCTATCACCAAGATGCCCGCCGCGCGCGCTCGGTCGAGAAGGGTCTCGAGGGCGGCGTATCCGGCACTCCCCCATCGTTCGTAGAACGCAACCTGAGGTTTGATGATTCCGACGCGACCGACACACGCGTCGAGAACGCGAAGTGAGAACTCAGTCAGCGTGCGCGACGAGTCGTCATAGCCCCAGCGTTCGAAGAGGTACGGATGCGGATCGACTCCGACACAGAGGTGGCCAAACTCGGCGAACGCGTAGTCCAGCCGGTCACCGAAGTGTTGAATACGGTCAGCGACGGGTGGGGTCATCCGCGGGCCGCCACTCGCTGAATCTGGTACTCCTGCAGACTCTGTACGTCGAAACCGTTTCGAGCGACATCGAGCGATGCGACCGCGGCGGCAACCTGGGCCATTGACGTGAACAGGGGCTTGTCTGCAGCGATGGCTGCGGCACGAATCTCGTAACCGTCTGCACGGGCTGAACGACCACTAGGTGTATTGATGACGATGTCGACCGCGTTGCGGTTGATGAGGTCGACAATCGTGTTTCCGGAGTGTTCGCTCACCTTGTTCACAACAGAGGCGTCGATTCCGTTTCGAGCAAGAACTTCAGCAGTTCCTGACGTCGCGACGATGGAGAATCCGAGTTGCTGAAGACGAAGGGCGGGGAGGATAATCCCGCGCTTGTCGCCGTCGGCGACCGACACGAAGACCGTTCCGCCACTGGGAAGGCCACCGTATGCGCCCATCTGGCTCTTCGCGAAGGCCCGAGGGAAGTCACGGTCAATTCCCATAACTTCACCAGTAGAACGCATCTCTGGGCCGAGAATGGCGTCGACAACCTGGCCCTCCTTCGTGCGGAATCGCTTGAACGGCAGAACTGCTTCTTTGACAGAAATGGGCGATCCGGGCGGCACGTGCGCACCGTCCTGGGCGGGCAACAATCCTTCCGCGACAAGTTCGTCGATGGATGCGCCGACCATCACGCGTGACGCTGCTTTTGCGAGCGGGAATCCAAGGGCCTTTGAGACGAACGGAACCGTGCGGCTTGCTCGAGGATTCGCCTCGAGCACGTAGAGCACGCCGGCTGCGATTGCGAACTGCACGTTGAGCAATCCGCGTACGCCGATGCCCTGCGCAATAGCGAGGGTCGCTGCGACGACGCGGTCGATTTCGCCCTTGCCCAGTGTCACCGGAGGCAACGTACATGCCGAGTCACCGGAGTGAATGCCGGCCTCCTCGATGTGTTCCATGACGCCACCGATGTAGAGGCGGTTTCCGTCGTAAAGAGCGTCGACGTCGATTTCAATGGCATCGTCGAGGAAACGGTCGACGAGGAGCGGCGCATCCGGCCCCAC
>CAZYYL010000150.1:0-3460 GCA_964651425.1 uncultured Microbacteriaceae bacterium
GTGATCAATTTGCCGAGCCACGCGTTATCGTCAGCCGATCCGGCGCCGATGACACGACCGGCCCATTCGTGACCGAGTCGAAGTGGAAACGTGGTGAACCCCTGCTGGATGTACGCCATCTCGCCGGTGTAGAGCTCGACGTCGGTGCCGCAGATGCCGACTCGTTCTACCTCGACGAGCAGTTCGCCCGGCCTCGCGACCGGCGCCGCAATCTCTTGCACCTCGGCAACGCCCGGTGCCGTGACGACAAGTGCGCGCATTAGTTGTCCTCGTCTCTGCGGTCTCGCCAAGTTGGTTCGGTCGTGCTTCCCGACCAGCGATACTCCAGTTTGCCCCTCACTGCCTTGTCGCCAGGGTTAAGCGGATGCGCAACGAAGACCGCGCCCGAATCATCTTTCGTGCTCTCAAGTCCCTTACTCGCTGTCGTGATGGCCAGCGCGCTGAGGTCTGGCCCGACGAATGCCGGGCACGTCGGCTGTGCCGCGTTAACGCGGATTTCGTCGTGGAATTGGCCGTCGGGCGAGAAGCGGGCTATGCGTGCTCCACCCCAGAACGCGACCCAGAGGTCGCCGTTGGCATCGACGGTCATACCGTCTGGAAAGCCGGTTTGCTCACCGGCAGTCGATGTGCCGTCGATGACGACGGTCCACGGTTCTTCCTTGTCGAATTCCCCCGGGCCGTAGCTGTGTGAGACGACTTGCTTCGCAAACGTGTCGATGTGAAACAGGATCGCGCCATCGGGCGAAAAGCCAAGTCCGTTGGCGAGCCCGAGGCCGGTGCGCAGTGTTTCGACCTTGCCGTCGGGTGAGACGCGAAGCAGCGCTTCTTCACGTTGACGTTGGGCGAGAGCGTCATCAAGACACAGCGTGCCAATGAGGTACCGGCCCTGCGGGTCGACGATTCCGTCGTTGAGGCGCCAGGAATCCGTGCGGTGTGGGAGCAGGTTGGGTCCCGACTGGGTCTCGCCGTCGGGCGACACGGTGATCAGCGAGTGAACACCGGCGACGAGCAGCCCGCCGTCCTGTGCCAGGGCAACCGCACCAATCGTGTGTCCGAACGCGCGGTCATCCACCATCGAAATTCGGTCGCCGTGCAACCGGCCCGCCAGCAGTCGACCTTCGCGAATGTCGACCCAGCGTACGAGCTGGGCGCGGTCATCCCACACCACACCCTCGCCGAGGTCGAAACGCTCGTCGGTGGCCGCGGTTGAGGTGCTGTTCGACACGACTTACTCGGGGCGCAGACGTAGTTCTTGCATGCCGCCGTCGACAGCAATCGACGTGCCGGTCGTCGAGCCCGAACGCGGGCTGGCGAGGTAAGCAACGGCGTGCGCAATTTCGTCGGGGTTGACGAGTCGGCCGTGCGGCTGACGCGCCTCAAGCGCTTTGCGCTCGGCGACCGGGTCGGGCGTCTTCGATAGCAACGAGTCAATCCACGGGGTGTCGGCCGTGCCGGGGTTGACCGCATTCACGCGAATACCTTCGCGCAGGTGGTCGGCGGCCATCGCGCGAGTCATCGACAAGACCGCGCCCTTCGTCGCCGAGTAGAGCACGCGCTGCGGAACACCGGCTGTGGCAACCACCGACGACAAATTGACAATGGATGCGCTCGGCGACTTTCGCAGATAAGGCAGTGCCGCTCGACTCAACCGTGCCATGCCGATGACATTGATATCCCACACGCGATGCCACTCTTCGTCGTCATTCGCGGCGACGTCGCCCTGGGCACCGATGCCGGCGTTGTTCACGATGATGTCGATGCGTCCGAACTTCTCGACAACCATCTCGACGGCGGTGCGCACGGAGTCGTCTTCGGCGACGTTCACTTCATACCCGGTCGCGCCCTCGGGCGTGCCCGTGATCACGAGGTCGAACACGGCGACACTCGCGCCACCTTCCTGCAGGCGTCTTACGACGGCCGCACCAATGCCCGATGCCCCGCCCGTGACGATGGCGACGAGTCCGTCAAATTCACTCATTGTGTTCCTCTGTTTCTGGCGGACTCGCGGCTTAGTGAGATTCGCGGTCGACGGCGTCTCCCGACGAGCCGACGAGAAAGTCGAGGTCAGCGCCCTGATCCGCCTGGGTAACGTGGTCCACGTAGATCTTCGCCCATCCGCGAGCGGGATTCGCAAACCCGGCGACCGTCGCCGCAGATGGTTCGCGAGCGGCGAGTTCCGCATCCGTCACATCAAGATGGATGCGCCGACCCGGCACATCAAGCGTGATGAGATCGCCGTCACGCACGAGCCCGAGTGGCCCGCCCGCTGCTGCCTCGGGGGCGACGTGCAACACGACCGTGCCATAGGCCGTGCCACTCATGCGTGCATCGCTGATGCGCACCATGTCGCGCACGCCAGCTTCGAGCAATTTGCGCGGGATGGGCATGTTGCCCACCTCGGGCATACCCGGGTAGCCCTTTGGACCACAGCCACGCAACACGAGCACGGAATCGGCCGTCACGTCGAGGGCCGGGTCGTCGATGCGCGCTCGCATGTCTTCGATGCTGTCGAACACGACTGCCGGGCCGGTGTGGGTGAGCAATTCGGGTGTCGCTGCCGACGGCTTGATGATGGCGCCGCGCGGGGCGAGGTTGCCGCGAAGCACGGCGATTCCCGCATCAGCCATCACTGGGTTTTCGCGCGGACGAATGACGGTGTCATCAAAGACGGGCTTGTCGTCGAGGTACTCCACTAGCGGGCGGCCGGTCACCGTGATGGGCGTTGGGCGCAGGAGGTCTTTCACCTCGGCGAGCAAACTCAGCAGGCCACCTGCTCGATACAGGTCATCCATCAGGAATTTGCCACTGGGCTGCAAGTTGGCAAGCACGGGCACACCGGCGCCAGCTTCATCAAAATCTTCGAGCGTCAGGTCAACGCCGAGGCGACCCGCGATGGCGAGCAAGTGAACGACCGAATTGGTCGATCCGCCCGTGGCCGCGATGGCAACGATGGCGTTGAAAAAGGCGTCTTTGGTCATGATGTCGCTCGGTCGGCGATCGGCCGCCACGAGGTCAACAATGAGCTTGCCCGTCTCGTGCGAGAGCGAGAGTAGACGGGCATCGGGGGCGGGGGTGCCGGCGAAACCGGGAATGGTCATGCCGAGCGCCTCGGCCATCACGGCCATCGTCGACGCGGTACCCATCGTGTTGCAGTGGCCCTTCGAGCGAATCATCGACTGCTCGGAATCGAGAAACTGCTTATTCGAGATGACTCCGGCGCGGGCTTCTTCGCTGAGGCGCCAGACGTCGGTGCCGCATCCCAGTGCGTCGCCTCTGAAGTGGCCGGTCAACATCGGTCCACCGGGTACGACAATTGCCGGCAGGTTGACGGATGCGGCTGCCATGAGCAACGCCGGAATCGTTTTGTCGCACCCACCCAACAAAACGAGTCCGTCGATGGGGTTTGCGCGGAACATCTCCTCCATCGCCATCGCGGCCATGTTGCGCCAGAGCATCGCGG
>CAZYYL010000151.1:0-2187 GCA_964651425.1 uncultured Microbacteriaceae bacterium
CTGGGGATCTTCCTTGCCTATACCCTGAGCCCGGTCGTGCAATGGCTCGAGCGCCGTCACGACACCTCCACCCCACATCGTGTCGGCACGACGGATGGCAGTTTCGAATCGTTCCTTTTGCAGGTCATCCTCGTAGAACATTGCCGAGCGATACTGAGTGCCAATGTCGTTGCCCTGACGATTCATCTCGCGAGGGTCGTGAAGCGTGAAGAACACGTCGAGAATGACGTCTTCCGGGATGACCGTCTCATCGAACGACACGGCGACGACCTCCGCGTGTCCGGTCTCGCCCGTGCACACGGCTTCGTAACTCGGATTGGGCGTGGTGCCTCCTGCGTAGCCGGAGACGACCTCGGTCACGCCTTCCAACGTGCGGTAAACCGCGTCGAGACACCAGAAGCAACCACCGGCCAGAACGAATGTGCGCATGGCAAAAGGCTAGTCTGGTTCGGTGTCGACCAACTCACCACGCACCACTTTCGGCTATGTGATTGGCTTCACTGCCGCAGCGATCTTCGGACTCAACGGAAGCAACATCGCGGCCCTCTTGCGCTCGGACATCTTGACGGCAACTCAGCTGACGATGTTTCGAACGCTGGTTCCCACCATTCTCACGGGCATCATCCTGCTCATCACCGACCGCTCCGCATTCAAAATCAGCGGGCGCCAGTTGGCACTCGTCGCCATTCTCGGTGTCGCGGGCGTGGCCATGCTGCAGCAGTTTTACGCTCTCGCGCTCTCGACGATTGACGTGGGCATCGCTCTTCTCTTCGAGTACCTCGCTGTGCCCGCTGTCGCACTGATCGCACTGATTTTCTTCAGAGAGAAAGTGCGCACTCGCATCTGGGCATCCATCGCGTTGGTCATCGCCGGTCTCGCCGTCGTGGCCCAAGTGTGGACGAGTGAGCTAAACCCGCTCGGCATCTTCTACGCGAGCATGGCCGCCGCCGCCTACGTGGTGTACTTCCTGCTCGGCGAAAAAGCTCTCAAGTCGATGAGCGTGCTCGGCATGGTGTTCTGGTCGATGCTGTTCAGCACAATTTTCTGGGCATTCCTGAGCCAGTGGTGGATGATCGACCTGTCGCGCTTCGTCGAACCCGTGTCGCTCGGTGGGAACCTCGCCGCAATTGAGCTCCCGTTCTGGGTGCCGCTCGCATTCGCACTGCTCGTCGGGTCGTTTCTGTCGTTCATCCTCTCGTTCGTCGCCATCAAGCACCTCAAGCCGACCGTTGCGGGCATCGTCGCGTCGTCGGAGGTTCTCTTCGCGTTCATCGTCGCCTGGTTGTGGCTCGACCAAACGCTCAATGCGGTGCAACTCGTTGGTGCCGTCGTTGTCGCGGTGGGCATCGTTCTTGCGCAAACGGCACGACCCGGCAAAGTCGTTGACCTCGACCTGGCGATGACCGACACAACCGACTAGTCGCAAGATGTACCGGAGTTATTTACGTTCCGTCGGTAACCTAGGCTCATGCAGATTTCAGATGTTGCTTCCTGGATTGGTAACGCCGACAACTTCGGCACGATTGTCACCGTTGCATCGACGCTCATCGCGTTGATTCTCGGACTCATCATCGGCGGCATCATCGTGTCGAACCAATCGGGCAGTCTGCAACGCACGATGGATGAACTGGCAAAGGCCGGCGTTGTCACCGACGTGCTCGACTGCACCAACGAGGTCGTCGTGTGGAGCCAGCTCTCCCCCGCCGGTCAGGCAGCGAGCGACCGTGCGGTCACTCGCGCCGATGTTCGACTTCGCGTGCTTCCCGTTCAGGGGGCCGGCGTGGTTGCCGACTGGACCGCTCACCAGATTGCCGAAATCAAGCGCAACTCGAATGGTGCTCCGCTTCAGGCTCAGCTCAACGAATTCCGCGACCGTTTAGTTCTGTGGATGTACAACCCCAAGCGTGCCGCCAAGCAGTGTCAGCGCGATCTTGAGCGCTGGGCGCAGGTCGGAAGCCCGTCACTCGCAAGCAACGGGCGCCGCAGCCCGGTTCAAGAGTTCGCGCCGACGCAGGAGTTCGCTCCGGTTCAGGGCATCCCGAATGAGACGCAGCCTGTCGCACCGATTCCGTCGGCAGCAGCTCCTGCCGCGGGTCCGGCTCCTGTTCCCGCCTCGACGAGTTCGGTTCCCGCAGCCGCAGTCGCTCACGCGCAGGCCGCCGCTGCCCAGCCGAAGGATCCCTTCGA
>CAZYYL010000151.1:2287-3430 GCA_964651425.1 uncultured Microbacteriaceae bacterium
CACGAGATTGCGCACTTTTACGGCATCGACGACGACGAACTGCACCGACTCGGGTGGGCCTAGCTACATTGGGTACATGGGTGTACGCATTGAACGAAACGAAATCGCTGGAATCGGAGTGCGTCACGACGTTGTGACGCAGTCGGGTCAACGCATTGGCATTCTGATCCACCGGGATGATCGACGGGAAGTCGCTCTCTACGAACCACACGATCCCGATGCCATCGCCCAGTCCGTATCGCTCACGGGCGCCGAAGCGGAGGCCGTCGCCGACCTACTGGGGCACACGGCTGTACTGAGCCAGCTCTCGGAACTCAGCGGCAGCATCGCTGGTCTCTTCACTGAGCACCTGATTTTGCCGGCCGACTCGGTCTTTCTCGACGGGCCACTCGGGTCGACGAAGGCTCGCACGCGCACCGGCGTTTCCATTGTCGCCATCGTGCGTGGAACCGAAGTCATTCCGTCGCCGACTCCTGACACCGTGCTGCTCCCCGACGACGTGCTCGTCGCGGTAGGCACGCGCAAGGGTCTCGACGACCTGGTTCACATTCTCGAACGCCCCACCGCGTAAGCCCGGGCAACCGGATTCTGCTGACAGGTTGTTGAGTTGTTGACACACGACACACTCCTCCTCATCGAGGTGGGCGGCTTGTTGCTCATGATGAGTGTGCTTGGTCGCCTCGCAAACCGAATCGGTCAGTCGGCCATCCCGCTGTATATGACCCTCGGGTTGCTATTCGGTTCGGGCAGCATGTTTCCGCTCGACGCCAGCATCGAGTTTCTCAAGACCGGTTCTGAGATCGGCGTGATTTTGCTGCTGCTCGTGCTCGGTCTGGAATACTCCCCCACAGAGCTTGTCGGAAGTCTGCGTACCTCGATGCCATCTGGCGTGATGGATGCGCTGCTCAACGCCATTCCGGGCGCCATTTTCGGCCTACTCCTGGGATGGGGACCGGTGGGCGCCGCAGTGTTGGCCGGCGTCACGTGGGTCACCTCGTCAGGTGTCGTGGTCAAGGTGTTGCGCGACCTCGGACGCCTCGGCAACCGCGAAACACCCACAATCATCTCGGTGCTCGTTATGGAAGACCTCGCGATGGCGTTCTATCTTCCTGTGCTGTCGGCCATCGTCGTCGGCGCAACAAT
>CAZYYL010000152.1:0-3426 GCA_964651425.1 uncultured Microbacteriaceae bacterium
TCAACACCCGCTTGCAGGTGGAACACCCCGTCAGTGAAGAAGTCACCGGCATCGACCTCGTGCGCGAACAGTTCCGCATCGCTGAGGGTGGCATCCTCGATTATGACGACCCGACCATCACGGGTCACTCGTTCGAGTTCCGCATCAACGGCGAAGACGCCGGCCGCAACTTCATGCCCGCTCCCGGCCCGGTGCACGTGTTCCACGCACCCGGTGGCCCCGGCGTTCGCGTCGACACAGGCGTTCAGGCGGGCGACGAAATCTCGGGTTCGTTCGACTCGATGGTCGCCAAGCTGAGCGTCACGGGTGCCACGCGCGCCGAGGCGCTCGAGCGTTCGCGTCGAGCTCTCGACGAGTTCGAGGTTCACGGTCTGCCGACGGTTCTCCCCTTCCACCGCAAGATTGTGGTTGACCCGGCCTTCGCACCCGAGGGAGATAAGCCGTTTTCCGTCTACACGTCGTGGATCGAGACCGAGTTCAACAACGACATCGAACCGTGGAGCGGTGAGACTGAAGAGACGAAGGCTCAAGCCAAGCGCCAGCACGTAACTGTCGAGGTGGATGGTCGTCGCATCGAGGTTGCCCTTCCGGCAAAGCTCCTGCGCAACACTCCCGGTGACCTCGCGAACCTCGGCCCAGCGCCGAAGCGCAAGGCAAGTGCTCATGCCGCCTCCGGCCCCTCGGGCGCTGCGGTGAAGGCTCCCATGCAGGCAACCGTCGTCAAGGTCGCCGTCGAGGAGGGCCAGAAGGTTGCCAAGGGCGACATCATCCTCGTGCTCGAAGCAATGAAGATGGAACAGCCGGTCACCGCACACAAGGACGGCACGGTCTCGAACATCAACGCACCCGTCGGCCAGACAGTGTCGAACGGTCACGTGCTGTTGCAGCTCGACGACTAATCCATCCCCGTTATCGCAAGACAAGAAGGCATTTCGATGGCGACATACCCGCGCACGCTCATCTCATCCGGTTCCGTCTACGAACCGAAGGTTGGATACTCACGCGCCGTGAAGGCGGGTGACTTTGTCTTCGTCGCAGGTACCACCGCAGGCGCTCCCGACGGAGCAATCGGTGGCAACGACCCGGCCGAGCAGACGCGCGAGATTTTCCGTCGCGTTGCCGTCGCGCTCGAGCAGGCCGGCGCAACGTTCGCCGACGTCGTACGCACGCGCATCTACCTGCGCAACATCAACGACTTCGACGCCGTCGGAGCCGTACACGGCGAGATCTTTGGTGACATTCGTCCCGCCGCGACCGCGATTGAGGTCAGCGGACTCGCGGCCGACGACATGCTCGTTGAGATTGACGTCGACGCGATTATCGGGTCCGCAGCCTAAAACTCGGCCGACCCGCGACCGCGGTCGAGAGCAGAGCTACTCGACGACGACCTTGTGCAGCGCGCGCGCCGCATCCACTATCGAACCGGAAATCGACGGGTAGACCGCGAATGCACGGGCGACATCGTCCACGGTGAGGCGGTGTTCCACGGCGAGCGCGAGAGCAAAGATGAGCTCGGATGCCCGCGGCGCAACGATGACGCCACCGATGACCGTGCGGCTGGTCGTGGTCGTGATGAGTTTTACGAAGCCCTCGTTTATCCCCTGCATTTTCGCGCGCGGGTTGGCGGCAAGCTCAAGCTTGTGAATCGTGCCACGGATGATTCCGGCCTCAATCTCGGACTGCGACCATCCGACCGTCGCAATCTCGGGCTGAGTGAAGATATTCGATGCGACGTTGCGCGCTTCGAACGGGTCGACTGCGTCACCGAGTGCGTGGAATGCGGCCGTTCGTCCCTGCATGATCGCGACCGAGGCGAGGGGCATCCCGTTGGAGCAATCACCCACGCCGTAGATGTTCGGAACACTTGAGCGTGCGACGCGGTTTACGCGAATGTGTCCGGTCTCGGTCAGTTCCACGCCCGCTTCGGTGAGACCCATGTCCGCGGTGTTCGGAATCGAACCGACGGCGATGAGGCAGTGTGAGCCTTCGATCTTCTCGCCATCGCCGAGCGTGACGGTGACGCCGGTCTTTGACGCGACGGCCGATTCGGCGCGCGCTTGCATCTTGAGGGTCATGCCACGGCGAACGAAGACGTCTTGAAGCAGGGCAGCTGCGTCCGCATCTTCACCGGGAAGCACCTGGTCACGACTCGAGACGAGCGTGACTTTCGAGCCCAGCGCACGATACGCACTGGCGAACTCGGCACCGGTCACACCGGAACCGACGACGATGAGGTGCTCAGGAATCTCGGTCATCGAGTAGAGCTGTTTCCACGTGAAAATTCGTTCGCCGTCGGGCCTAGCAGTGTCGAGCACGCGCGGAGTCGCGCCAACGCTCACAATCACGGTGTCGACCTCAATGCGGTCGAAGTCGGTGCCGTTCGGACCCGTGGCCACAATGATGGCGTTCGGCCCGTCGAGTCGACCGTGGCCGGGAACGACATTCACGCCCGCCTCGCGAAGCTGGGCGGTCATATCGTCGGAGGTGTCTTTGGCGAGACCGAGCAGACGCTTGTTGACTGCGCCCATGTCGATGGTGACTTCGGGCCTCAACGGCGTGCCCTTTTCGTCGCGCGTGTAGAAGCGAACACCGAGGTCGGTGGCCCGCTCGAGAGTCGTCGTGAACTCGGCGGTGGCAATCAACGTCTTCGACGGAACAACGTCGGTGAGCACGGCAGAACCACCGATGCCCGAGCGCTCGACGAGGTAGACCTCGGCTCCGAGTTGTGCGGCTGACATCGCGGCTTCATATCCGCCGGGGCCGCCGCCCAGGATTGCGACTCGTTGTTTGCGTTCGAACTCATTTGCCATTCCCCTATTCTGGCAAGGTGTCAGCCCTGAACCCATTCGACGACCCGTACGCCTCGCCGTTCGAGGTCGCGCGCGACGCCGCGGACCGCATTCGCGCGATCACGGGAGTCGAAAAACACGCGATTGCGGTGGTTCTTGGCAGCGGATGGGCTGCGGCAGTTGAGCATCTGGGCGAAGTCACCCACGAGATTCCGGCGCGCGAGCTGCCCGGCTTTGTTGCGCCGACGGTACCCGGGCACGTCGCCACAATCCGCAGCGTGCAGAGTTCGAACGGCACGAATATTTTGGTGCTCGGGGCACGATCGCACCTCTACGACGGGCGCGGAGTGCGTGCGGTCGCGCACGGGGCACGTGTGGCCGCCGCGTGTGGCGCCGACACGTATGTGATGACGAATGCGAGCGGGGGCATCCGCCCAGATTGGACCCCCGGCACACCGGTGCTCATCAGCGACCACATCAACTTCACCGCGACGAGCCCGATCGAGGGCGCGAACTTCGTTGACATGGGCGACGCGTATTCACGTCGGTTACGCGCGATCGCCCGGTCGGTGGATGCGACGCTCGACGAGGGCGTCTACATCGGCATGCGCGGACCCCAGTATGAGACCCCCGCAGA
>CAZYYL010000153.1:0-3384 GCA_964651425.1 uncultured Microbacteriaceae bacterium
AGATTGACGAACGACCGTTCCCCGGTGTGTCTGATCAGTTCACTGAGGTCATTCGCCAACCTCGGGGTGTGGCCGCACTCATCGCGCCATGGAACTTTCCCGTGGCGCTCGTCATGGTCAAACTCGCGCCCGCACTCATCGCAGGGTGCACCGTGGTTATCAAGCCGGCTTCGGAGACGCCTCTCGACTTGCGCATCCTGATGGAGGCGGCCCAAGCGGCCGGAATCCCGGCGGGTGTGCTCAACCTCATCACGTGTGGTCGCGACGTGGTCGGTGCACTTGTTGAGCATCCGCTCGTGGCCAAGGTGGCGTTCACGGGATCGACCGGAGTGGGCCGATTGCTCGCCGAACAGTGCGGTCGCCTGTTGCGCCCGGTAACACTCGAGCTCGGCGGAAAGTCCGCGAGTATTGTGCTGCCCGATGCAGATCTTGATTACTTCGCCTCGATGTTGAACCGTACTTGCCTGCGCAACACTGGCCAGACGTGTTACAACTCGACGCGAATCCTGGCCCCTCGCTCGACATACAACGATGTGGTGGATGCGGTCGCACACGTCGTGGCCACCACGACCATCGGCGATCCTTTCGATCCCGCGACCGTTTACGGGCCGTCGGCGTCGCGCAAGCAGGCGTCTACCGTTGCCGACTACATCCGCATAGGAATAGACGAGGGCGCGCGGGTCGCCACCGGCGGCGTCGGGTTGCCCGACGGAATCACACGCGGGTACTACAACAAGCCCACCGTGTTTGCCGACGTGACGAACCAGATGCGCGTGGCGCGCGAAGAAATCTTCGGGCCCGTACTCGTGGTCATACCCTTCGACAACGAAGAGGACGCCGTGGCGATTGCCAACGACTCCCCGTTCGGTCTTGGCGGCTCGATTTTCACGCAAGACCCCGACCACGGTGCGGCACTCGCTCGCCGCATCGAATCAGGGTCCGTGGGCATCAACTTCTACGGATCCAACCTCGCCGCACCCTTTGGGGGCTGGAAAGACTCCGGCATCGGCATGGAATACGGACCCGAAGCCATCGGTGCGTATATCCGCATGAAGTCGATTCACCGCAAGCGCTGAGCCGGCGCGCAACCGCCACCCATTGCTGGCTAGCGCCAGTCGTCGGCGCCATACTCCCAGCCCACGTAGCCCTCGGCGATGTAGGTCTGACCGGCCACTGACTCGGTAATCGAGTAGAGGTCGGAGACTTGTCGACGCTTGTCGAACTCGGTGGCATCAGGCGCGATGTGCAGCATCGTCGTCATCATGTATGAATAGTTCGTCGCCTTCCAGATGCGCTTGAGGGCATCGTCCTGGTAGGTGTCCAAGAAACGCTGCGAACCCGACCGGTAGAATTCGCGCAGGGCGCGATTGAGCCACAGCACGTCCGAGAACGCCAGGTTGAGTCCCTTGGCGCCCGTCGGCGGCACCGTGTGGGCGGCGTCACCCATCAAGAAGACGTTGTTCTTGCGCAGGCTGTCGTGCACGTAGCTGCGAAATTTCAAGACGTCCTTACGAAAGATGGGTCCGCGCTTGAGCTCGGCATTCGAAACGCCCGCTTGCAGTTTGTCCCAGATCTCGTCGTCCGACACCGCATTGACGTCCATGTTCGGATCGCACTGAAAATACATGCGCTGGATGTGCTCGTCCCGCGTCGAGATCAGCACAAAGCCGTTTTCCGACCGACTGTAGATGAGCTCCTCGGAGCTGGGCGGTGCTTCAACCAAAATGCCGTACCAACCGAACGGATACTCGCGCGCCATTCCGCTGAAACGATTCCCCGTTACGTACTCGCGGGCGATACTCATCGACCCGTCCGCTCCGATGACGAAGTCTGCCGAGATTTCGAACGGTTCGCCGTCGACCGTTTTACCGACGATCATCGGACCGGTGGGACCATCCGTCACTTTTTCGGCGAGGTGTTCGAAAAGTGGACTCACACCATCGCGCACACGGGCGGCGATTTGCGCCTTGAGTACCTCATGCTGCGGAAACAGGTACACGCCCTTACCCGTGAGTGATGGGAAATCGAAGCGGTGCGCGTGCCCGTCGAAGTGAAACTCCACGCCATCGTGCCGCATCGTCTCGACGTGGTCGCGGGTGGTGACGCCTGTCTCGACGAGTACCTCGACGGCCGGCGATTCGAGGATTCCCGCCTTCACAGTGCCCTCGATGTCATCTCGACTCCGACCGTCGATGACGACGGAGTCGATGCCGGCGCGGTGCAATAGATGTGCCAACTGCAATCCCGCGGGCCCCGCGCCCAAAATGCCGACCTGAGTGCGAATGGTCTTCGTCACGTGATGTTCTCCCTTGATAAAAATGCGCGTTTCACCATTCACGACCATGCGATACTCGTAATCAAGAGCAAACTTCCATCACATAGAAGTGTTGTGCGAGGAGAAGCGTTGAGCCCCAAACGAGCTGACACCGGTGCGCCCGGTGCATTGCTCGAACGTGCAATGGAAATTCTTGGTTGCTTTGATGCAGAGCAGAGTGGCTTGACGCTCACGGAGATATCTGCAATGACGCGATTGCCATTGTCTACGTGCCATCGCATCATCGCCACGCTTGAGTCAGGAGGGTTTGTTGCTCGGGGGAATGATCGACGGTACAGAATCGGCACGAAGCTTTGGACGATCGCCCAGCGCGCTCCGCTGAGTGTTCGCCTGAGGGAAAGCGCTCTTCCAACGTTGGCGAGGTTGTACGAAGAAACGGGCGAGAACGTCACATTGGCCGTGCTTAGCCGAGGACAGGCTCTGTATGTCGATCGTTTGGTCGGCGAGAGAAGCATCCCCACGGTAAGTCGCGCAGGTGGACGTTTGCCTCTGCATACCACTGGGGTGGGCAAGGTTCTACTCGCGTATCAGACAGACGATGCAATCGAACACTACATATCCACACCGCTAAGCAAGCCAATGCCCCACTCCATCACGGATCCAAAAACTCTCAGGGCGGACCTTCACTCCGTTCGAGAGCGCGGTTATTCCGTGACTCGCGAGGAGATGTCGCCGGGAAGTGGATCCGTTGCAGTGCCTATTATGCGCAACGGAAAGTGCGTCGCAGCGTTAGGGCTCATTGTGCATATGAATCGTCTCGACGTTCCACGTCTGGTCGCCTCTCTGACGTCGGCAGCGAGGTCCATCGCAGTCGAACTTGACGCAACGTAGGCTTAGGTTGTGAGCGACAAGGACGTGGCGAGAACCGTCACCGGACGAGCGCTCGCAGTTCTGGATACGTTCGACGCGGCACATCGTCGTCAATCTCTGGCAGCAATCGCCAGACGAGCAGGCCTGCCCCTCACGACGGCTCATCGCCTCGTGCACGAACTTGAGACGCAGGATGCCCTCGTGCGCGGTTCGGACGGGGACTACGAAATCGGCAGCAA
>CAZYYL010000154.1:0-3310 GCA_964651425.1 uncultured Microbacteriaceae bacterium
CCGAGATTGTTGACTTGCTCACCGAGCGTGGTGTCGAGTTCACCACCGTCGACGGGTGGGCGAAGTTGGACGAACACGAGCAGGCTCTTGGCGCCGAGCAGGGCCGCGAGCGAATCAAGGTTGTTGATCGCGCCGAGATGATTCGTATTTCTCGCGCCTAGGGCCCCGTTGGACTAGCGACCGAGCAGCTCGGCCACACCCGTCTCAAACACCGCGTGGTGCGTAAGCACATCTTCAACCGAGGTCGTCGGGCACATCAGTGCCATGTTGTGGAACGGCGTGAGCAGAATTCCACGGTTCGCCAGATAGAGGTGCAGGTAGTCCTCGAGGTCGCCGTCGGCGCTCTCGTGCGATGCCGTTCCGTTGATCGGGTATGGTTTCGCAAAGCGGTACTCCGCGCGGGCCCCGAGCTGATTAATCGACCACGGTAGGTCGTACTTGTCGATGACCGCCTGCACACCTTCGGTAAATACCGTGGCGGTCGAGATCATCTTCTCGAACGCATCCTCGGTGAGCACATTTTCGAGCGTCGCACGCATCGCGGCAACCGACAGGGGGTTACCGGCGAGCGTGCCCCCGACGCCACCCATGTCGACCAGGTCGAGGTCTGTGCGTGCGAGTGCCTGCGCCGCAAACTCTGCGCTGAGACCATAAGCACCGGTCGGGATGCCTCCCCCAATCGACTTGCCAATGATCACGATGTCGGGCTCGAGCCCGTCTCGTTTCGTCATGCCACCGGGTCCCGCCGAAAACGTGTGTGTCTCGTCGATGATGAGGAGGGTGCCGTACTTGCGCGTCAGCGCGCGCACGCCGTCGTGGTAACCCGGTTCGGGCAGAACGATGCCGATGTTGGTCAGTGCCGGCTCAATGAGCACGGCAGCAACGTCGCCATGTGCGAGTTCCCGCTCGAGCATCGCGAGATCATTGAACTCGGCAACGCGACTTGTCTCGGTCACGTCAACGGGCGACCCGACGTTGCCTGGGCGGCTCATACCGTGACCATCCGGACCAACCACAATCAGCGACTCGTCGACTGAACCGTGGTAGCAGTACGAGTGAAACAAGATCTTTGAACGCCCGGTCAGCGCGCGCACGAGACGGATGGCCCAGCGGTTGGCGTCGGTTGCGGTGAGCGAGAAACTCCAGCGGTCCATCCCGAATCGCCGTGACAACTCCGCGCCGACCCACTCGGCATCTTCGGTCGGCAACATCGTGGTGAGCCCACCCTGCACGTCGACGCGTCGAGCGATGGCCTCGATCACGGCGGGGGACGAGTGACCCGCCATCGCGCCCGTGTCACCGAGCGCGAAGTCGATGTACTCGTTGCCGTCGATGTCCCAGAGGCGGTTGCCACGTGCGCGGTCAACGTAGATGGGAAAGCCGCCGGCCTTCTTGTTCATCCATGTCATTGGGACCCGGCCAAACAGATGGTCGGCGCGGTCATACGCGGCCTGCGACTTCGGATGTGTGCGCACAAATTCTGCTTGTTCGCGTTCGTTGAGGGTGGCAAGACGTTGACGGTCAATCATGTTTTCGACACTAGGGGCAATCTCGTCCGCTGACGAGAATCAAAACGGGTCACGATTGTGCCATTCCGTTAGCGATTCGCCAGAATGGAAAAGTGACGGTGTGGCGAAACGATTTCCTCGGTGCGGGCTATCAGGCCCACGATTTGAAACTCGGAAGTGACTCCGAAGGCGAGGTCATCGCGACCCTCGTTCGTGCACCGGCACCGAACCTCAGCCGTGGATTTGGGTCGATGTTTCGTCGCAAACCGATTGCGGCAAATACCGATGTGCTTTATGTGCACGGATGGTCGGACTACTTCTTTCAGACCCATCTCGCGACCTTCTGGCACAACGAAGGAGCGCAGTTCTACGCGCTCGACCTGCGCAAATACGGCCGCAGTCTGCGCGCAGGTCACACCCCCGGATACATCGAAGACCTCACGACCTACTTCGACGATATCGATGCCGCCATTGCCGCTATGGGTCCGCGCCGAGGTCGAAAACTCGTGTTGATGGGTCATTCAATGGGCGGTCTTGTGTTGAGCTTGTGGGCGGCGAAACATCCCAAGCGGTATGACGCTCTCGTACTGAACAGTCCATGGCTCGAGTACCAGCTTTCTGGCACGGCTCGCACGGCTATCAAGCCCGCAGTCAGCGTTTCGGCACGCATCGACCCCAAACGCACCATGCCGAACATCGACTTCGGGTTCTACACGCGCACGGTCTCGAGCGAGTTCGACGGCGAATGGGATGTGAATCTTGAGTGGCGCTCAAAGCGCGGATTTGCTGTGCGCACCGGCTGGCTCAAAGCGGTGCTCGCCGGACACACGAAAGTGGCGGCCGGGCTCAATCTCACCGCACCGTCTCTCGTAATGCTTTCCACGCGGAGCATTTTGTCGCCGCGATGGAACCCTGAAATGGCTCGCGCTGACGTGGCGATTGACGTCGAAATCGTGGCGCGTCGCTCAGTCAACCTCGGATTGGACGTCACGATTCGGCGTATCCCGAATGCAATGCATGACATCTTCTTGTCAGAGAAGCCCGTTCGCACCGAGGCTTTCGATGCCCTACGCACCTGGCTCCATGGGAACCTTTAGCAGCGCAAAGTTTCGGGCGGTAACTCGCACACTGCACCTCTAGGCTCGCACTATGACTGCGTTTCACGATGACGATGTGCTCGTTACCACGACGAACGGCATCGTTCGCGGATCCCACGACGGCGACACGCTGCGCTGGTTGGGCATCCCCTATGCGGCCGACCCGATCGGTGATCTTCGTTTTCGCGCACCTGAGCCACACGCGAAATGGGAGGGCGTGCGGGACGCTCTTGCGTTCGGCAACATCGCGCCGCAGGTTCCAACCAAACTAATCCCGATTCCTGCCGGCGTCACCATCGCCGAAGATTGCCTCAATCTCAACGTGTGGGTTCCACGTGCAGCGGGCGAGAAATCGGTGGCAACTGACAAGACAGGCAAGCGCCCCGTCATGCTGTGGGTGCACGGTGGCGCCTACTTCGTGGGGTTCTCGGCGCAAAAGATGTATTACGCGCGGGCCCTGAGCGAGGCGAGTGGCGCGATCATCATCACGGTCAACTACCGCCTCGGTGCGCTCGGGTTTCTCGACTTTTCGGCGTATGGGGATGCCGAGCATCCCTTCGACACCAACCTCGGACTTCGCGACATCGTTGCCGCTCTGCGCTGGACTCAAGACAACATCGCGGCGTTTGGTGGCGACCCCGACGACGTGACGCTGTTCGGCGAATCGGCCGGCGGCGGTTGTGTGACAACGCTAATGACCTCGCC
>CAZYYL010000155.1:0-3305 GCA_964651425.1 uncultured Microbacteriaceae bacterium
AATCTTGCTCTTCTTAGCCATTTAGCGCTCCTCGCGGAATTCCACGTGCTGACGCACGACGGGGTCGTACTTCTTCAGAACGAGACGGTCAGGGGTGTTACGACGGTTCTTGCGGGTTACGTACGTGTAACCGGTGCCAGCCGTCGACTTCAACTTAATGATGGGGCGGATGTCCTGTTGCTTTGCCATTAGATCTTCACCCCACGAGCGAGCAGGTCTTTGACCACGGACTCGATACCACGCGCGTCGATGACCTTGATGCCCTTAGCGGACAACGTGAGGGTCACATTCCGGCGAAGCGACGGTACGTAGTACGTCTTCTTCTGAATGTTCGGGTCGAACCGGCGCTTGGTGCGGCGGTGCGAGTGCGAAATGTTGTGCCCAAAGCCGGGAACGGCTCCGGTCACCTGACAGGTCGCAGCCATGTCGGTTTCCTCCTACCGTGATGCTCGAGGCATCACCCAAGATTTCTTGTCTGCAGTCCTCCGTCGGCTCACGCCGGAGAGTTCCGCGATCTGCACGAGGGAATTTCGTGCAGCCAAGGAAAAAGCTTAGCCCGCGCGGCGTGTGAGTGCTAATCGACGGTTGAGCAGCTCGCGCACAGCCCGAAAATGTCGAGCACGTGACCCACGTCGGTGAACCCGTTTTCTGAGGCCGCTGAGCGCGCCCAGTCCTCAACGACGTCGGAGTGGACTTCCACCGTGACCCCGCACGCACGACAGATGAGGTGGTGATGGTGACCCGCGGTCGCGCATCCACGAAACAAGGTCTCTCCGGCTGGCGACTGGTGAGTGTCGGCCTGGCCGGTGTCTGCGAGTTCATTGAGTGCCCGGTAAACCGTGGCAAGCGCAATTCGCGACCCTCCGTCGACGAGCCCTGCGTGAAGAGCCTGCGCGCTGACGAACGCGCGCACGTTGAGAAGTGCGTCGCGCACCTCCGTTTTCTGTCGCGTGGTGCGTTTGATGACGTCGCTCACGACTGCCTCCGTACTACGCGACCGAAAGCAGCCGCAAGGATGTAGACGATGCACGCAACGACGGCGACGGATGCCCCGGCCGCCAAACCGAGCCACCGTGAGATACCGAGACCGACGAGTCCCGACACCACCGCAAGTACTGGTGCAACAACAACCATTTGGCGCAGCGTACGAGTGACCTCTTTGGCAGCTGCGGCCGGGGCGGCGACGAGGCTGATCGTCAGCAGGGCACCCAACGCGGGCATCACCGCAACCACGGTAGCGACCGTGAGTGTGAGCAAGACAAGCTCAGCCATCCACGGGCGCATGCCTCCCACCTCGTACCCCGTGGGGTCAAACAGGTAGAACTCCAGGCGTCGCCCGAACACGATCAGCACTGTAACGCTGAGGCTCAGAACGAGCAGAAGCACGCCAACATCAACCCACGAACTCGCTAACACAGATCCGAAGAGATATGCATCGAGTCGCAGTGGGACCGTCGGGTTGGTTGCCTGAAGCAGGATTCCCACCGCGAATCCAGCCGTCAACAAGACGCCCGTCGTCGCTTGCAAAATTGCGGGGCGTGTTCGTCCGACCGCGATGAGCAAAAGCAAGATCAGGCCACTCGCGACGAGGGCACCCAATTGCACCGACAGTCCAAGCAGAACAGCAACGACAGCGCCCGGGAATGTCGCGTGAGTCAACGCCTGCACGAGCAAGACGCGACGACGAAGAATGATGAACGTTCCGGTGAGTCCCGCGAGCGCTCCGGCGAGCGCGATGACGAGAAGTGCGCGATCAAAGTAGTTCATCGGCGAACTCTCACAATCAAGGACACCACGTAGGCCGCCACAAAGACCATCGCCACCATGGCTCCGCCCGGAATGGGCACATCCACAGCAAACGACGTGAAGAATGCGGCCAGTAGACCCACGACACTGGCGACAACAGCTATCGAAATGGATGCGCGCACGATGTGCGTGAACCGGTTACTGAACAAGCGCGCGGTTGCACCGGGCACGATGAGCAACGCCAAGACGAGCAAGTTACCCACAGCAATGGATGCCGACACCACGACGAGGGCGATTGCAATGTTGAGAACGAGATTCGTCACGAGAGTGCGAAAACCGGCGGTGGCGGATCCTTCCGGGTCAAAGGCCACGAACATTTGCGCACGGTAGGTCACGATGACGAGCGCTGCGGCAATCAAACACGCGAGTGCCGAGAGTCCTGCTTCCGTGACGGAGACCGTGAAGAGGTGGCCGAAAAGCAGACTTTCGATCGACGTTGTAATGCCATCCGCTGAGGAGACGATGAGCACGCCGAGTCCGAACATCCCCGAAAGCGTGATTGCCGTGGCGGTATCGGATGAGAGTCCGGTCGTCGAGAGGTAGGTGAGCACCGCGGTCGCCAGCAGTGCCGCGACGAGCGCGCCGGGAAGCAAACCTGGGTTGCCGGCAATTACAAACCCGGCGGCCAGACCCGGGAACACGGCGTGCGTGAGGCCGTCCGACACAAACTCAAGCCCGCGCAAGTTGATGAATACACCGACGAGTCCAGCGACGAGTGCGAGGGGAATAATCACGAAAAGGGCGTGCTGAACGAACGGAAGACCAAGGCTCTCCATCAACAGCACGAACGGGTTCATGATTAGTGCCCGTGGTGGCTCGACAAAATGACCGTGCTGTCGTCGTCGTCAAGTTCGATGCTCGGAAACACCTTCGCGAGGTTCTTCATCGTGAGCGT
This sequence comes from uncultured Microbacteriaceae bacterium, assembly GCA_964651425.1. Classification (GTDB taxonomy): domain Bacteria; phylum Actinomycetota; class Actinomycetes; order Actinomycetales; family Microbacteriaceae; genus RFQD01. Next base: position 2,702 of record CAZYYL010000155.1, read on the forward strand.
TTCCGTAACCGTTCCAAATGCTTCGACCCGACCGTCGTTGAGCAGGGCAGCCGTGTCACACACATCGCGAGCCAGATCGAGGTCGTGCGTGGTCAAGACCACGGCAGCGCCCGACCGCTTGAGTCGATTCAACGTGCGCGTGAGGGAGTCGCGATTTGGTTTGTCGAGCCCATTGAATGGCTCATCCAGCAAGAGAATCTTCGGCTGGTTCGCGAGGGCACGCGCGAGAATCGCGCGCTTCTGTTGTCCACCGCTGAGGTTGCCAAAGACCTGATCTGCCATATCGGTGAGATCGGTGACCTGCAGTGCCGCCGCGACGGCAACACGGTCAACCTGACGCATACGCCGCCACCAACCGAGTCGCCGATACCGTCCCATTTCAACGGCTTGGCGCAACGTCACCGGAAACGTTTCGTCGAACGTCTCCGCCTGGGGGAGGTAGCCGATTCGCATTGAGGTCTCCGCCGTTCGCGGTTTTCCCTCGAAAAGAATCTGTCCGGCCATGGCAGGAAGTAGCCCGGCGATGCCACGCAAAACGGTGGACTTTCCCGAGCCATTCGAGCCAATCAGCGCGAGAGCTTGCCCCGACGCTACCGAGATGTTG
>CAZYYL010000156.1:0-3256 GCA_964651425.1 uncultured Microbacteriaceae bacterium
TGGGACAACGCGACCGGCGAGGTGCGTTGGATGTGCGCGTGGGACACGACCGAAGATGACGTCGACGCATTTGCCGAAGCCATCAAGGCTGCGGTCGCCTAACGCCAGCCAGCTCGGTCGGCAGATTCCGGCATAGGGGCTACGCGCCGACCTTCACGATTTCGTCGAGCGGCTTGCGCTGGCGCGGAGCACGTTCGCGGTCGGCGATTGCCTCGCCGAGCGCATCCGGGTCGCCAAGCTTGCCCACAGCGGACCCGCTGATGATGTTCTCAGCCTGCGGCAGGTCAAGCGTGGCCTTCAGTTCATCGCGGGCGAACCCGGCGAACTGGTGAACCATGAGGCCCTGCGCGTGCGCCTGAATCGAGAAGTGCGCGACTGCCTGGCCGAGGTCGTAATGGGCCCACGGATTCGCCTTGCCTTCGACGCTTTCCTCGACCGCGATGTTCAGGATGAGCGCCGACGCGGTGTGCGCCCATGCGGCGTTGAATCCGGTGAGTGAATTGACAATCTGTTGCCAAAGGTCGTCGCCACGGAAAGCGACGAGGAAACGCCACGGCTGAATGTTATTCGCGGATGGGCTCCAGCGAGCGGCCTCAAACGGGGCGGTGAGGTCGGCGAACGTCAGCGTGTGCGTGGGGTCAAACGAGCGGGGGCTCCAGCGTTCCGCCTGCACGGCCGTGATCGGGACGGAGGTATCAGCAGTGCGGTTCGACATGTGTTTCCTATCGGTAGTGCGAGGGTAAGGGATGCGCGTTCCCGCTCATCCCCTACCGTAACCGCCTCACGGCTCACCTATTCCCAGGTGTGGTGGGCGTATTCGAGTGGGGACTGACCCAGTCTGCTTAGTTCGACGCGGCGACCGTCAGCTCATCGCGGTCGACATCAACCCGCACAGTATCCCCGTCACGAATCGCACCCGACAACAACCCGGTCGCCAATTTGTCATCAATCTCGTGCTGCATCAATCGACGCAGTGGACGCGCTCCGTAGATCGGATCGTAACCACGCTCACCGAGCCACAGTCGAGCGGCGGGAGTGACCGCGAGGTCGAGTCGACGTTCGGCAAGTCGCACCTGCAGTCGATCGATGTACAACTCGACAATTGCACCGAGATCTTCCTTCGACAGCGGAGAGAACACGACGATGTCGTCGAGTCGGTTGACGAACTCGGGCTTGAAGGCCTGGCGAACGACCTCGTTGACCGCGCGTTCCTTCTCTTCCCACGACAGGTCAGAGTCGACGAGGAACTGGCTTCCGAGATTCGAGGTGAGGATCAGGATCGTGTTTCGGAAGTCGACCGTGCGACCCTGACCATCCGTCAATCGACCATCGTCGAGCACCTGCAACAGAACGTCGAATACTTCGGGATGCGCCTTCTCGACTTCGTCGAAAAGCACAACCGAATACGGGCGGCGACGAACCGCTTCGGTCAACTGACCTCCGGCTTCGTAGCCGATGTACCCGGGAGGAGCACCGACGAGACGCGACACGGAGTGCTTCTCGCCGTATTCGCTCATGTCGATGCGCGTCATGGCCTTCTCATCATCGAACAGCACGTCGGCGAGCGCCTTCGCGAGCTCGGTCTTTCCAACACCGGTTGGCCCGAGAAAGAGGAATGAACCGGTCGGGCGCGTGGCGTCGCTGATGCCCGCACGTGTTCGGCGCACTGCCTCGGACACGGCCTGAACAGCCTTCTTCTGCCCAATGAGTCGCTTGCCGATTTCCGCCTCGAGGCGAAGCAGTTTCTCTGTTTCACCCTGAGTGAGACGATCGACGGGGATGCCCGTCCACGCGGCAATCACACCGGCGATGTCATCCGCCGTCACCTGGTCGTTGACCATGCGCGGGCCACTCTGTTCGGCGGACTCGGCCGCCTGAAGGTCACTCTCCAGCCCAGGAATGTCGCCGTAGAGAAGACGTGAAGCCTGCTCGAGGTTGCCTTCGCGTTGAGCACGTTCGGCTTGGATGCGCGCCGCATCCAGCTTCGTCTTCAACTCACCGACCCGGTTCAGGGCGGCACGCTCGGTTTCCCACTGCTTCTCGAGTTCTCCGAGTCGAGACTCACGTTCGGCGAGGTCCTCGCGAAGTTTCTCGAGACGCGCCTTCGACGCGTCGTCTTTCTCTTTCTTGAGCGCGAGTTCTTCGAGCTTGAGACGGTCGACGCCGCGACGGAGTTCGTCGATCTCGACGGGAGCCGAGTCAATTTCCATGCGCAGGCGACTCGCCGCTTCATCGATGAGGTCGATCGCCTTATCGGGAAGCTGACGCGAGGTGATGTACCGGTTGCTCATCGCAGCCGCGGCCACGAGTGCGCTGTCGGCAATGGCAACCTTGTGGTGCGCTTCGTAGCGCTCCTTGAGCCCGCGCAAAATCGCGACGGTGTCTTCCACCGACGGTTCGCCGACGAACACCTGCTGGAAACGGCGCTCGAGCGCAGCATCCTTCTCGATGAATTCTCGGTACTCGTCGAGGGTCGTCGCACCGATGAGGCGCAGCTCGCCTCGGGCGAGCATGGGCTTGAGCATGTTCGCGGCGGCGACAGAGCCTTCACCACCACCGGCACCCATCAGGGTGTGAAGTTCGTCGATGAAGGTGATGATCTGACCGTCGGAGTCGTTGATCTCTTTGAGCACGGCCTTGAGGCGCTCTTCGAACTCGCCGCGGTACTTTGCGCCGGCGATGAGGGCGCTGATGTCGAGCGACACCAATTGCTTGCCCTTCAAGCTGTCGGCGACGTCGCCCGCGACGATGCGCTGGGCGAGTCCTTCGACCACGGCCGTCTTACCGACGCCGGGCTCTCCGATGAGGACGGGGTTGTTCTTCGTGCGACGGGTGAGCACCTGGCTCACGCGTCGAATCTCGGCGTCACGGCCGATAACAGGGTCGAGCTTTCCGCTTTTCGCAATCTCGGTCAGGTTCACGCCGAACTGTTCGAGGGCGCTCTTCTGTTCTTCCTGTGGTTGTTGGTTCATGTGTGTGGTTGTTGTTTCCTTATTTGTCTTGTGGCCCGTGCTGTAAAACTTGAGCCGTCACGACTCAACTTTAGCGCACACGCCGTTCGTTGGGAAGTCCACTGCGCGAATTTTCACGGCGATGAATGCGCTTCGCCGCGTCTGCCCGCCCACCATCCTTGTTCGATGCCGTAACAGTGAACTTCGGGGTCTGGCTAATCGTTCGGGTTGAGCCGACCAGGCGGCGCAGGGCCGCTTTGTAGCTCAGGTGCCGGTTCGCCACCACCCAGAGTTCGCCGCCCGGT
>CAZYYL010000157.1:0-3250 GCA_964651425.1 uncultured Microbacteriaceae bacterium
ACTTCTCGTCGGCGGCTCAGGACTCTACGTGTCGAGCGTGCTCTTCGAATTCGATTTTCCCGGCCACGACCACGAGATTCGCGCACGGCTCGAGGCCGAACTGACGGCACAGGGCCCTGGCCCCTTGTTCGCCCGTCTTAAGGCAATCGCACCGGGTGCTGCGGCGCGCATCGATCAGAAGAACGAGAGACGGATCATCCGTGCCCTCGAAGTCATTGAAATGACGGGAACGCCGGCAGAGCTCGGCACGCTGCCTGAGGAAGCCCGCTACTGGCGACCGGCCCACATCGTGGGACTCGCTGAAGATCGTGACACGCTCGTTCAGCGACTCGACCAACGGGTCGAACAAATGTGGCGCGACGGCCTTGTCGATGAAGTTCGCGCACTCATCCCCGCCGGCATCGACAAGGGCATCACTGCCCGACGAGCCATCGGCTACTCCCAGGCGCTCGGTCAGCTCGCCGGTGAAATCACCGAGTCGGAGGCAATCGATCAAACACAGGCGCTCACGCGCCGCTATGCGCGCCGCCAGGTGAGTTGGTTCAAGCGGTATGCCGACCTGCAGTGGTTGCCGGCAGGGGAGTTGCAGAACGCAGCGACCGCGGCCGACCTCATCGCGAAAGTAGGCTGAGTTCCGTGAGTTTCGCACTGCACTTCACTAAGGGTCACGGCACCGGTAATGACTTCGTGTTGTTTGCCGACCCCGACGGTGACATCGTGCTGACGCCGGACCAGATTCGCGCCATCTGCGACCGCCACTTCGGCGTGGGGGCTGACGGAGTCATTCGTGCAGTTCGGTCTTCGAAACTCAATCGCGCGGTGCTGGACAAACGAGGCAAGCCCACCGGAAACGTCGAGTCCGACACCGCCGGCCCAGCCGCATTGGTAGAAGAGCCTGCCGCCGAATGGTTCATGGATTACTCCAACGCCGACGGATCCGTCGGAGAAATGTGTGGCAACGGCACTCGCGTCTTCGCAAAGTTCCTCGTTGCATCTGGACTCGCCGAGATGCCCGAGGCCGGCACCTTGCCCATCGGCACTCGTGCCGGCGTTCGAGACATCGCACGCAGCTCGAACGGCTACCAAACAGACATGGGTCGATGGAAGCTCGAGAAGGATGAACCCCTCGTGCGTGCCCGTGGTGTCGCCGTTGCGCGCCCGGGCCTGAGCATCAACGTGGGCAACCCCCACGTCGTCACCGCACTCGCTGACGAGTCCGAGCTTGATAGCGCAGACCTCACCGTGGCTCCGATTCTCGAACCCGCCCCACCCGCTGGAGCGAACGTCGAACTCGTCGTTCCCTTCGAGCCTCTCGTCAAAGACGGTGTCGGGCGCATCCGAATGCGCGTGCACGAGCGAGGTTCAGGCGAGACACAGTCCTGCGGTACGGGCGTGGTCGCAGCGGCATTAGCCACGCGCTACTGGGCAGGAGATGGCGCGCCGAATAACTGGCGGGTGGATGTTCCCGGCGGCACTCTCGCTGTGCGCATGTTCCCCGCCGAAGACGGCGAGCACGTGTTACTCAGTGGCCCGGCCGATCTCGTCTACACAGGAACAATCGAGCTCGAGTAAGTTGGCCAACTCGCGTTTCGCTCGCCATCGGGCACGCGCCTGACTGTCAGGCACTGACGGCGTTATGCGCGTTCAACAGACGCTCGACGAACGGCTCTACAAGCGGTCGCGGCGCATGCGGTGCCACAACGATGCCAATTTCACGAATAAATCGTTCACCCTTGAGCGTTGCCGTCGACAGGTCGTGCCGCTCGGCGGAAACCAAAGACTCCGGTACGAGTGCGAGCCCCAACCCGGCGGCCACGTAGCTCTGAATCACCGCGTAGTCGTCACTGAATACCGACCCGTCGACCGTCACGCCGGCGAGCTCTGCCTCGTCGCGCAGAAGGCGATCGAGCGGGTCAACCGGCGAGGGCGATAGCACCCACTTCTCGGTGCGAACATCTTTGAGTGTCACATTGGTTGCGCCGGCGAGCTTGTGTCCGGCCGGCAAGAGCAACACGAGTCGTTCGCGTCTCAGGGGTCGGTAGAGAGATCCCGGCGGGAGCATCCGCTGCACGCTGTCGCCACCGAGAAGTACTGCCAGGTCAATGTCCATCGAGGCCAGTTGTGTAATGAGTCGGTCGGTTTCCGCCTCGCTCACCAAGACCTGCGCGCCGACGGCCTGCAATTCGCGCATCAGCGACGGCATGAGGGATGCGCCAACCGAGGGAATTACGCCGATGCGCAGTGGCTCGGGACTGTTGGCGAGTGGGTCGCGCCCACCCTCGGATCCGCGCGCAATCGAGACCTCGCGTTCGGCTCGGCGGGCGAGAGAAAGAATCGTCTGGGCCGTCGGCAAGAGCGTCTCTCCCGCGCTGGTGAGTCGGGTTCCCGTCGCGTCGCTCGTCACAATCGGAGTGCCCAGCGCGGTGGCGAGCCCCCGGAGGTGGTGCGTGACAGTAGGTTGACTCCATGCGAGTTCGCGCGCAGCCGCGGCAATCGAACCCGTCTGAGCGAGTACCGACAGGGCAGCGAGTTGGCGCATATCGAGCATGAATGCATCATAGCTTCGCTCCATAATCAATATGGAACCGCTGATCGACGGACCCTCCGCCGTCGTGTCAACCCGCGCGCGTACACTGTGGACCATGAACCGTTTGCGTCCCACCCAATTCGTTGCGCTTTCGCTTGCCACTGTGTGTACTTCGACATTGCTGTCGGGATGCTCTCTCGTGCCCGACCTCGCTCCTGAATCGCTCGCCGCCAACAAGTCGGCGTGTGAAGGTATCTCGTCGGTGTGGAACAGCCTCTCGACCGTGCTCGATCCCGCGAAGATTGCCGACCCGAACGCGTTGGCCGAATCCGGCATCACGATCCCGGACATCCCCGCCGAAATTCAAAATGCGATTGATAGCAGCACGGATGCGGAACTCGACACGGCGCTGACAAACCTCAAGGCGCAGGTAGATAGCTTTGCTGCCGGCGGCGAGGTAGACGCGTCCAAGATCGACCTGACCACAATCGCCAAGTCGGGTGCCGCCGTCGCCGCTCGTTGCGCACTCTTCGGTGTGACACCGAATCTCACACTGCCGGGAATGTAGGGAGGCGCATCCGTGATGGAAGGTTTCGACACTCAACAGAATCAACGTCATCGTTATCCGATGCCGGCCGGCAAGGGGTGCGACGTCGAAATCAGTGGCGTTGGCAAAGTTGGCGGGCAGGTCCAGCAGGCGACAACCCTGCTGTCGACGTTCGG
>CAZYYL010000158.1:0-3233 GCA_964651425.1 uncultured Microbacteriaceae bacterium
ATGCCCGGCGGCCAGATGCCCGGCGGCCAGACTGGTCAGACGCCGGACGGTCAGCTTGGTCAGCCCGGGACGCAGTCCGACCAGCAGATCCCCCCGATGGCACCGCAGGGCGGACAGCCCCAGGGCAACCAGATGCGGGACGGACAACTGCCCGGTGGGCAGTCCTTCATGCCTGGCCCGCAGGGCATGACCGGCGGCTCAAACTAGTCGCCGTCGCCTGATCAGCGCGTGCCGCGTATCCCATCAACCCGAATGGATGCGCGGCACGCGTGTTTTCGTGGGAATCTTGAGTCAGCGTCGCGGGTTATCTCGTAGTGACGTACGTGAAAGAGGCACCATGGCTACGAGCGAAAAACTCATCCTCGATATTGAGGGCATGACGTGCGCGAGTTGTGTCGCGCGAGTCGAGAAAAGCCTCAACGCGGTGCCCGGCGTGCAGGCATCCGTCAACTTGGTCACCAACTCAGCGAGCGTCGAGTTTCCGCCCGCTGTCACAAGCGACGAACTCATCGCCGCCGTGCGCAAGGTCGGATATGACGCTGAGGTCTCACGACCCGCACACGAGCACACCCCAACGAACGGCCGTGTCACGCTCGCGCTGCGGCTGTGGATTGCTTTAGCACTCACGGTTCCTGTCGTCGCCATCGCGATGGTGCCGCCGTGGCAGTTCATCGGCTGGCAGTGGGTCTCGCTCGTGCTCACCACGCCCGTCGTCGTGTGGTGCGCGTGGCCAATTCACCGTTCGACTTTTGCCGGACTGCGCCACGGATCGCTGACGATGGACACGCTCATCACAATGGGCACGGCCGCCGCCTATCTGTGGTCGGCCTACGCACTGTTCTTCGGCATGGCGGGCATGCTCGGTATGCGCCACGGTTTTGAGTTATTCGCGTGGCAACAAGACCCCACCGCGAACATTTACCTGGAAACCGCCGCGGGTGTGACGACGTTCATCTTGCTTGGTCGGTGGCTTGAAGAGCGATCAAAGCGCTCGGCGGCTTCGGCCCTGGATGAAATTGGGCGACTCCATGCGACCGAAGCATTTGTTTTGCGCAACGGACTCGAAGTTCGCGTGCCGGTGGAACAAATTCGTGTGGGAGACGTCGTTATCGTGCGCCCGGGCGAGAGCATCCCCGTTGACGGTGAAATCTCGTCGGGTTCGAGCGCGGTCGACCTCAGCGCGTTGACCGGCGAGAGCATCCCAGTCGATCTCGCAGTTGGCGACGATGCTGTTGCCGGAACGGTTGCCCTCGACGGCCAACTCACAATCACCGCGCAACGAGTTCACGGCGATACCCGCCTCGCCCAACTCGCTCAGCTTGTCGAAGCGGCACAGCTTCGCAAAATGTCGGTGCAACGTCTCGCCGACAAGATCTCGGCGGTCTTCGTTCCCATTGTCATAGGCATCGCCGTGCTGACGCTCGGTGTGTGGCTCGGTCTCGGCCAGCCACTGTCGAGTGCGTTCACCGCGGCCGTCGCCGTGCTCGTCATTGCTTGCCCGTGCGCGCTCGGCCTCGCGACGCCGGTCGCGCTCATTGTCGGAACCGGTCGCGCCGCAAAACTCGGCATCATCATCTCGGGGCCCGAAGTGCTCGAACAATCGACCAAACTCGACACGATTGTGCTCGACAAGACGGGCACCATCACCAGCGGGCGCATGTCTGTCTCGGCGATTCACGTGACCCAGAGTGTGACGGCAGCGGATGCGCTCTCGCGCGCTGCAGCGGTCGAGTCCGGGTCTGAGCATCCCATCGCGCAGGCCATCGTCAACTCGGCCGTGGCCGGAAACGCCGACCCAATTGGATTGCTCTCCACGCACGACTTCCGCATCACCGCAGGTGGCGGCGCAACGGCCACTGTCGGTGGGAAGTCCGTCGACGGGAAGGCTGTCGCCGTCGGCAAACTCGCGTGGCTGGAGTCCCTCGGCAACAGCGTGCCGGCCGACCTGGTTCGCGTATCTACCGATGAACAAGTCGCGGGGCACACGACTGTGGGTGTTGCCTGGGGCGGCCAGGTCGTTGCCATCATCGCGGTCGCCGACACGGTGCGCGACGATTCGGAGCAGGCGATTTCGCGACTGCGGGGCCTCGGCCTCGAACCCATCATGGTTACCGGTGATGCGCTGTCGACAGCCACAGCGATTGCCGAACGCGTGGGCATCACACGTGTCGAGTCAGGTGTCACGCCCGAGGACAAGGTGGCGTTCATCCGTGACCTTCAATCGAGCGGGCATCGCATCGCCATGGTCGGCGACGGAATCAATGACGCCGCGGCGCTTGCCCAGGCCGACATCGGACTTGCGATGGGCACCGGCACCGATCTCGCCATGATGGCAAGCGACATCACTCTTCTTAGGGACACGCTCACCGCAGCCGCCGACGCAATCGTGTTGTCTCGTCGCACACTCGGCATTATTCGGGGCAACCTGTTCTGGGCGTTCGCTTACAACGTTGTCACGATTCCACTTGCCGCCGCCGGTTTCCTGAACCCGATGCTCGCTGGTGCTGCGATGGCGTTCTCGAGCGTGTTCGTCGTGCTCAACTCTTTGCGGTTGCGGGTCGCTACGCTCGAGACATGACTGTCCTCCGTCCGAAATCTTGGCTGACGTTGATGTCGTCGATGCGACAAAGGCCCCGCATCCGGGCATTTTTCGTTGCGACAATCGTTGTGATTCTTTCGGCGGTGCCACTAGCAACGACAACAGCAAAGGCAAGTGTCGAGGATTTCAGCTTTTCGTCCATGACCGTCGATTACATGCTGAGTCGAGACGCTCAGGGCACATCGGTCCTCACTGTGCACGAACGGCTCGAGGCGCTTTTCCCAGAAGCAGATCAAAATCATGGCATCGTGCGTTCAATTCCTCTCTCAAGTCACGGCATGTCCACGAATCCCAACGTCACGTCGGTCACAGATGCACGGGGCGTTCAACGTGCGTTTGAGCTAACGAACGACGGAGAGTTTTTACTCGTGACAATTGCGAGTGACTCTTTCGTTCACGGCACTCAGGTCTATGACATCACCTATGACGAGACCAATGTGGTGTCGCAACCCGATGGACCTGCGGGTGCCCAAGAGCTCTACCTTGACGTGAACGGAACGGGATGGTCCCAACCCTTCGTTACGGTTACGGGCACGCTGACTGTTTCGCCCGAATTGTTGCCTTCGCTCAACGGCCGGACTGCGTGCTATCAGGGTGTAGCTGGTTCAACATTGTCATGCGATCGACTTGACGC
>CAZYYL010000159.1:0-3231 GCA_964651425.1 uncultured Microbacteriaceae bacterium
CGCCCCAAGTCGGTGAAAGAGCTGCGCGACGACCTGACCACGGTCGGCGCTGACACCCCGGTCACCGCATCCATCGACCGTGTTGGTCGACAGATGGATGTGAAACTCACGCCTTACACGAACGACTCGGGTGACGTCGTGCTTGGCATCGGCGCGAGTGTGGCGTACAGCTTTCCGTTCGACGTGACGATCCGTCTCGATGACGTGGGTGGTCCGAGCGCAGGCATGATGTTTGCACTCGGAATCATCGACAAGCTCACCCCGGGCGACCTCAACAGCGGACTCAACATTTCGGGTACGGGCACGATCGACAACCTCGGTAACGTCGGGCCGATTGGTGGAATTCGTCAAAAGCTCTATGGCGCGAAGGGCATTGGGTCGACGTTCTTCCTCGCTCCGACCGACAACTGCGACGAAGTTATCGGGCACATCCCGGACGGTCTCGCCGTTTTCGCCGTGAGCACACTCGATGACTCGCTTGCCGTGCTTAACTACCTAAAGACACACACCGATCCGGCGGCCGCTTTGGCTGACGCGAAAACGAGTGGCATCCGAACGTGTGACGCGGTCGGATAACTCTCATTTACAACGACGAAGAACTGCGAGATTCCCGTGACGAACCCCACTGATTCCTCTTCGACATCAGCACAATCGCCAAAAACACGCCGAGCCCCGCTTCTGGTCGCCGTCGCCGTGCTTGGCGGACTCCTCATCGCATTCGCCGCTGCGGCGAGCGTCTATGCCGAAGTTCTCTGGTACCAGCAGGTGGGCTATGCCGGCGTGCTGTTCACAGAGTGGGGTCAGAGCGCACTCTTCTTTATTGGTGGATTCGTCGCCATGGCGGTGCCGGTCTGGATCAGCATTTCTGCGGCCTATCGCATGCGTCCGGTGTACGTGCGCCTCAACTCGAACCTCGACCGCTACCGACAAATCATCGACCCGCTGCGTCGCCTTTTGACGTGGGCGGTGCCGGTCGCTCTCGGATTCGTGGCCGGGCTGACGACCATCCGTTCATGGGAAACAACCCTGCTGTGGATGAACAGCACCCCGTCGGGAACCACTGATCCGCAGTTCGGTTTCGACGTCTCGTTCTACATGTTCGAGTTGCCGTTCTATCGCTCGACCGTCGCATTCTTCTCGGCCGTCATCTTGTTCTGCCTGCTCGTCGCGGTCATCACGAACTACCTCTACGGTTCCATCTCGATTTTGCGTCGCGAACTTCGCGTGGCCAAACCGGCACGTGTTCAGATTGCCGTTACCGCGTTCGTCTACCTGGTGCTGCAGGCCGTCAGCATCTGGCTCGACCAGTACGCGACCGTATTCAACTCGACCGGTCTGCTGACGGGCGCTTCGTACGCGGACGTCAACGCCACCATCCCGGCACTTCAGATTGTGTCGGCCATCGCCGCACTCGTCGCTCTCCTTTTCATGGTCACCGCATTCACGGGTCGCTGGCGTATGCCACTCGTCGGCACCGCGCTTCTCGTCGCGTCGAGTCTGATTCTCGGCATGGGCTATCCCTGGGTGATTCAGCGATTCATTGTCGACCCGAGCGAACGCAGCCTCGAGGCGCCGTACATCTCGCGCAACATCGACATGACGCGTCAGGCCTATGGCGTGTCCGACGTTGAGACCATCCCGTACAACGCAACGACCGACGCTGAGCCGGGTGCCTTGCGAGCGGATGCACAAACCACGGCCAGCATCCGCATCCTGGATCCCGACCTCGTGAGCGCTTCCTATGCGCAACTTGAGCAGTTCAAGCAGTACTACGCCTTCACGAAAAACCTCGACGTCGACCGTTACTCGGTAGACGGCAAGTCGCAAGACTCCGTTGTTGCCGTGCGTGAGTTGAACCAGGGCGGCATCGGCGATTCGCAGTCCTGGTACAACAACACGGTTGTCTACACCCACGGCTACGGACTCGTGGCCGCCTACGGCACCGAGCGCACCGTCGAAGGTCAGCCGGTGTTCCTCGAGGCGGGCATTCCGACCACCGGTGCTCTGGGCGAGTTCGAACCACGTGTGTATTTCGGCGAGAATTCGCCTGCGTACTCCATCGTCGGCGGACCGAGCGGGTCAACCGCCGTCGAACTCGACTATCCCTCGTCGGCCAATGCCGAGGGTCAGGCGTACACAACGTTTGCCGGTAACGGCGGACCGAAGCTCGACAACTTCTTCACGCGTCTTGTGTATGCGCTGAAGTTCCAGAGCGAGCAAATCATCCTGTCGGATGCCGTGAATGACCACTCGCAAATTCTTTACGACCGTGACCCGCTCACGCGCGTCAAAAAGGTTGCCCCGTACCTCACGCTTGATTCGGATCCGTACCCGAGTGTGGTGGATGGCCGCATTGTGTGGATTGTGGACGGATACACGACAAGCAACAACTATCCCTACTCGCGTACGGAGAGCTTGTCGTCGGTGACGGCCGACCAGCAGTCCGCGACGGACGCCTTCGCGCTCGACAACATCAACTACATCCGTAACTCGGTGAAGGCCACGGTCGACGCGTACGACGGATCGGTGACGCTGTATGCGTGGGATGAGAATGATGCCGTGCTCAAGACGTGGCAGAAGGTGTATCCGACAAACCTCAAGCCCATCTCCGAGATGAGCGCCGAGCTGATGAGTCACGTGCGTTACCCCACGGATATCTTCAAGGCGCAGCGCGCAATCCTTGGCCGCTATCACGTGACGGATGCCGGTTCGTTCTACTCACGCGATGACGCGTGGATTACGCCGACCGACCCGACTGCGAGTGCAGGCACGACGCTTTTCCAATCGCCGTACTACTTGACGATGAAGGTGCCGGGCGCAACGGAGCCGGCGTTCTCCATCTATTCCACGTTCATTCCGGATGCGACGGGAACGTCGAGCCGAAACGTGCTGACCGGTTATTTGGTGGCTGATTCGGATGCCGGCGCGACGGCGGGCAAGCCCGATGGTGACTTCGGCAAACTGCGATTGCTCACCCTGCCAAAGGACGTCACGGTTCCTGGTCCGGGTCAGGTGCAGAACAACTTCAACGCCGACCCCGATGTGTCGAAAGAACTCAACTTGTTGAGCCAGGGCTCGACCACGGTGCTCAAGGGCAACCTGTTGACGCTGCCCGTCGGTGGAGGTCTGCTTTACGTGCAACCGGTCTACGTGCAGTCGACAGGTAACACGAGTTACCCGTTGCTGAAGAAGATTCTCGTCGCCTTCGGCGACAAGATCGCATTCGAAGAC
>CAZYYL010000160.1:0-3230 GCA_964651425.1 uncultured Microbacteriaceae bacterium
GCCCGCCGACATGTTGCGCGTGAGCCCCGCCTGGCCCGTGGCACAGAACGGGCAGTTCATTCCGCACCCCGCCTGGGACGAGACGCACAGGGTGATGCGACCGGGGTAACGCATGAGCACCGACTCGACAAGGGCCCCATCGAATAGACGCCAGAGGAACTTGATTGTGTCGCCCTTATCGGTCGTCAGCCGACGAACCTCAGTGAGGAGTGGTGGCAGTAGCCCGGTGGCGATGTCGTCCCGGCGGTCGGCCGGGAGGTCCGTCATCTTCGCGGGGTCGCTCGTGTAATGCGTGAAGTAGTGGGTCGCGAGTTGCTTCGAACGAAAGCCGGGCAGGCCGAGTGCTTGGATGCGTTCGGTACGCTCATCCGTTGTCAGGTCAGCGAGATGAACGGGCGGCTGTGCGCGCTTCGGTTCAGCAAACTGGAGCAGGGGCCGGCCGTCGGCGTCACGCTTCTGTACCCAGCCCTCGGCTTTCGGCCGGATCTGGGAATCGCGGGCTGCCATCATAGGTCAAGGCTACTGGTCGAGCAGATAGCTCTTCTTCTTGGCATCGGTCCATGACATGAGCGGAGCGCCGAAATCACTCTGCGAGTGAATGGCTTTACCTTTACGCGCCTGCCACTTGACCCGGTAATTCTCGGGAAAATTCGCGATGTAGTAATCGCACGTGGCTTCCCACTGCTCAATGGACAGTGACTTGCCGTAGTGCTGACACCAGAAGCGCGTCTCGATGTCGCCTTGGCCGACGATGGGTTCACGGGAGTCAGGCACGAAGTACTCGGTCGTGGGCGACGGGCGCCACGCCATGATGATGTCGCGGCGCTCCGGCCCGAATGACTGACGGAAGTTGAGGAGCTTGTCGCCCGGAGCGAAGCCGGCGTGATCATCCTTCGTCATATAGGCGTCGAGCAGGCTAATGCGAATTGCGCTGACGTTCGAGGGGCACTTCTCGAGAAGAAACTCACGGATGTCGCCTTCGAATCGCTCGTCGGCATCGCAATAGAAAATCCACGTGGGCGAGAAGTGGCGCGAACGGTTCAACAGAAGTCGGCGGTTTGCCGTTTCTTCCCAGTGCCGCTCGGTCGACTTCCACTTCTTGTTGCGAATGATTTCGACGACAGACGGATGCTTCGCCACAATCGCCACCGTCTCGTCGGTGCTCGAATCGTCGAACACGATGATGCCGTCGGCAAACGTGGCGACGTGGTCAAGCGAGTCCTGAATCAACAGTTCTTCATCGCGGATGCGCATCAACGCAAGAATCGGATAGCCCGTGCGCGAGTTTCGCCCGGCGATGAACTCAAAGTTCCACGGCAGGTTACGTAGGAGCACGTTGCGCACGAATCCGGGCCGTCGAACACCGGTCGGAACGTGAAGTGCTTTTCGAACGCGCGACCGAAGGCTCTGGTTCGTCACGTCGCGCTCGATTCGGTTGGGGCCTGACAGGGCTTTGCCCTCAATCATAAATATGTTTGACGATTAGGCTCGAAAGGTGAGTGTTCCCCGGCGCGTACTAATCACTCAGGCGCACATGCAGCGTCTGATGGGTTCTGAAGTCGTCACGCTCGAACTCATCGAATATTTCTTGGGCGAAGGATGCACGGTGCTCCTCGCCACGTGCGCGCTGGGCGACCCGGTCGAAAGTCGTCTCCCCCACGACTCGAACTTGTCGGTTGTGCAATTTGGCATCAACGACGTCGACGCCGTCGTTGCCGAATTCGACCCCGAACTCGCGTGGATCCACCACGGACTCATCCCCGACGTCTTGGTCGAGAAGCCCGGCAAGACGGCATTCGTGTTCAATCACATGTCAGCTCAGCTTGACATCGAGTATGCCGTGCAGCCTTTCGAGTCGGTGCTGTCGAACGCGTCACTGTTCAACGCAGAAAAGGTACGAGAAGCTCACCTCGCGACGGGCCTCTACGATGACATGGCCACGGATGCACTTCAACTTTTCGAAAACCCCGCGCCAGCGAGTTTCGCTCGGCCGGGCCATCAGGATGAGGGTCGGCGCAATGGCGGCAGCCCGTCCGCTCGTATCGCCGTCATCTCGAATCACATTCCGGATGAAGTCTTGGCAGCGTGCGCGGACCTCGAGAATCGAGGAATTGCCCTCGTCACACTGATGGGAAACGAACACGAAAAGGGTGCGACGCCGCACAACATCACACCCGAACTTCTTTCGGGTTTCGATGCTGTCATCACCATCGGCAAGACGGTGCAGTACTGCTTGGCGCTCGGCGTCGACGTCTATTGCTACGACCACTTTGGCGGGCCGGGCTGGCTCACACCGGAGAACGTCCATTCCGCGCGTTACGACAATTTTTCCGGACGCGGGTTTGCCCAAAAATCTGACGAGTCGATTGCGGCCGAAATTCGCGATCGGTTAACTTCACCCGACTCAAAAACAACGGACTGGGGATCGACGCTTTCCGCATTTTCGCTCCCCGCCCGAATGACAGAAATCTTCGCGTTCCTGAATAAGCGACCTGCCCGAAAGGCTCACATATTTGATCGGCAGTCGCTCACATCACGTTCGATGCGCCAACGCGCGTTCGCGTCCTATATCCAAGAGTGGGTGCGATTGATTGGCGAGGTGGACTACCTTCGCAGCGAGCTCGACGATGCTCACGCAAAAATAGACCGAGTCAAGAAACTCACCGGCTACGAAGTTTTCAAGAAGCTTCGCGGCTAGCCCTTCCTAACGGTGACTCGGGTCTTTGCTCGAAGTGGGCCGGTTGTCGGCAAAGTACCCCGAACGTAGAAGGTGGCTGCGGGATTTCGACTGTCGAGCACCGTTCCGTCTGACAAGATAACTCCGTAGCTAATCGAATAACTGCCTGGAGCAAGCGGCAAGTCGGTCAATGCGAAATTGACAACCGTGTCGGACGGTGTCGTGGGAAGAGCGATTCCCAAATTCTCCGTATTCACACTGATCAGGAGCTGTTCACGGTCAGACCAGATTGACAACCCAAGAATCCACTCGGGGACGGGCGCGTTCACAGTAACCGGAAATGACACCTCCAGGTTGGGCGCACCGGTGCTCGCGCGCGCAGGCTCGCACCGCGCATCCACGTCACCGATCACCACAGCGGGTTTTCCATCGTGCGATGTCAGCGAAGAATTTTCTTGCTGAACACGCGCATACCCTTCGCGAAGAATTCGAAGCCCGTCCTCCGTGTTCCCGTTGTGCATCATCGTGCCGCGCTCGAGTACGACCACAGCGT
>CAZYYL010000161.1:0-3205 GCA_964651425.1 uncultured Microbacteriaceae bacterium
GTTGTTTTGAGTGGCACGCTCGTCGAGCCCCAACATGAGAATTCGATGCTCGGAGTTGTCATCTTGCTGCTGGCGACGGCGTGTTACGGAGTTGCATTCCCGTTTGCGCGCCGGTTCATTACGCCCTCGGGTTTGCCCGCAACGACGTTGGCGACGATGCAGCTCACGAGTGGTGCGGCCTGGTTTGTGATCGTAATGCCGTTCTTCCCCATCGTGTCGGGTGGATGGACACTTGGCTCGATACTTTCGATTGCCGCACTGGGGATGCTCGGCACGGGCTTCGCATACATCTGGAACTTCCGCACCATCGTGCTGGCCGGTCCGGCAATTGCCAGCACCGTTACGTACATCACACCTGTTGTGGCTGTCATCGCCGGAGTCGTGTTTATCCACGAATCCATTCACTGGTACCAGCTCGCCGGAGGTGCAATCGTAGTTTTGTCGGCAGCTCTCGTTCAAGAGCGCATCCGACTCATCACCCGAAGGGACACCCCATGACGAAGACACCCGGTACCGAAACGACCGCCTTTGTGACCGTCTCGTCGCCCATTGGGCGCATTGAAATACGAAGCAACGGCACGTGCGTTACGGGGCTCACGATTGAGGGCGACAACGGACGCACGTATGGTCGACTCCCCCACGGTGGCGAACCCGGCAAGGCCGACAAGGTCTTGACGCGTGCGGCGAAGGAGCTAGAGCAGTACTTCGCCGGCAAGCTTCGCTCCTTCAGCGTTCCCGTCGAATTTCACGGCACCGATTTTCAGCGCGATGTCTGGCAAGTGATTGCCGACACCCCGTTCGGTGAGACCGCCAGTTACGGCGAGATTGCCGAGCGTATTGGTCGTCCAGGTGCGGGTCGTGCGGTGGGTGGCGCCGTCGGCTCGAACCCCGTCCCCATCATCGTCGGTTGCCACCGCATTTTGGCATCGGACGGTCGAATCACGGGTTTTTCGGGTGGCAGTGGCATTCCGACAAAGCGTGAACTGCTTGCGTTGGAAGGCATCACGGCACGCTAATTCGTGCGAGTCTTGACGAATGGCGCGCGCAGACATCATCGTAGGTGACGACGGAATTGCCCGTTGCGGATGGTCGGCCGGCGATGCCGAATACGAGCGGTACCACGATGAAGAGTGGGGCACTCCGTTTCGCACCGAACGCGACATGTTCGAGAAGGTATGCCTCGAAGGGTTTCAGGCCGGCCTGAGTTGGATCACCATTCTGCGTCGCCGGGAGACCTTCCGCGCTGCATTCGACGATTTCGACCCGCTCACGGTCAGTCGTTTTGACGACGCGCGCGTAGAAGAGCTCATGCAAGACCCGGGCATTATTCGCAACCGAGCGAAAATTGTGTCCTGCATCAAGAACGCGCGCATTGTCGTTGACATGCTCGAGCGAGACGAG
Organism: uncultured Microbacteriaceae bacterium; assembly: GCA_964651425.1. Classification (GTDB taxonomy): domain Bacteria; phylum Actinomycetota; class Actinomycetes; order Actinomycetales; family Microbacteriaceae; genus RFQD01. The sequence goes on from CAZYYL010000161.1 coordinate 1,402, forward strand.
TCGCTGGTCGACTTGGTCTGGTCCTTCGCGCCCGTTGGCCGTCGCGACCGACCGGTCGCCCTAACGGATCTCGCCGCTGTGACTCCGGAATCCGAGGCGTTGAGCCAAGAACTCCGTCGTCGCGATTTTGGATTCGTCGGCCCGACAACGATGTACGCCCTGATGCAATCCGAGGGCCTGGTCGACGACCACCTCGTGGGGTGCCATCGCGCGAGTTGAGACAGCCGTCCGGCACGGGCTACAGCTTAGGGCGCGCAGAAATGGGCGGGTAGTCGGCTTCGTTGATAACGAGCTGCAGTACACGCGGATCGTCAGTGCGGGTGAGCTCGACACCGAACGTCTGCGCCCAGAGGAGCAGGGTTTCCACGTCACCGACTGACATTGCGTCGACGGGAACACGAGTGTCGGGTTCGTCGAGCTCGATTCTTACCCAATTGGGATAAGTGCTCGCGAAGGTACGCACGAAGACGCCTTTCCCCTTTTTGTTGAAGTGGTTCAACTGTCGAAGGGTTCCATCGGGTGTGCGTCCGACTGCTCGCACGAAGAATGCGTTATTCCGTTCAGGCACAGGCGCGAGCGCCGCGTATCCTTCGGATCGCAAATCGAGGATGAGCCCCTCGTGTGAGGCGAGAATCGATTCCGACCGTGACGGCCACTCCTTCTTGAGCGGAGCGAAGCCCGGTACGCGCGAGTCAAAGCTCAGACGATAGGCCGGAATATCATCCGATGCACGGATGAGTCCAAATAGCGCTGACTGAATGAGCACGCGCCCGCTGATGAACTCGCGCGCGCGGGGCGTCAGGGAGTCGACGTCGATGGCGTCATACAGGACACCCGTGAATCGCTCGATGGCCGGCATGCTCGGTGACGTCGGGATGTTGCCATTAACGGCAACTTCGTCGAGCTGTTTGGGTCCGAGCTTCAGGATGCGCGCCATCTCAATCGGGTCATCCGCGAGTCCGACGAGTGTTCCGATGAGGTCGGCTCGAAAGGCGTTCTGCTGCGAGAAGCTGAGCCCGCTGCTGTCACCAGGAAAGCCGCGATCCCGAAGAGAAGCCCCGTTGCCACCGGGACGCTTGGTCTCCGATGGCGGCAACAGAATCAGCATGACCTGAGACTAGCCGTTGAGTGTGACGACGTACGAAAGGGCGTCGCGGAACCAATGCGAGACGATGTGGTTGAACCGCGACGAGAACTAGTTGATCAGTTCTGCGAGGGCAGCGACGATGGCGACGTTGTTGTTCTCCACCGAGAGGAACCCGTTGTCTGCGTTCACGCTAATCTTCGGTCCGTCGAGTGGCGTGATGCGCACCTCGATTTCACCCTCGGCGAGAACAGCGAGCATCGGTTCGTGCCCAGGCAAGATGCCGATTTCGCCTTCGGTGGTTTTCGCAATGACCATGGACGCCTGGCCAGACCAGACTTCCTTGTCAGCGGCAACCACGCTCACGGTGAGCGCGGATGTGCTCGCCATGACTAGTTGTTCTCCTTCTGGATCTGAGCCCACTTGGCCTCAACATCCGAGATGGCACCAACGTTGAAGAACGCCTGCTCGGCAACGTGGTCGAACTCACCCTTGCAAATTGCGTCGAATGATTCGATGGTGTCCTTAAGGGGAACCGTCGAGCCCTCGACACCGGTGAATTTCTTCGCCATGTAAGTGTTCTGCGAGAGGAACTGCTGGATGCGGCGCGCGCGCGACACGGTGACCTTGTCCTCTTCGGAAAGCTCGTCGACACCGAGGATGGCGATGATTTCCTGGAGTTCCTTGTTCTTCTGCAGGATGGCCTTGACCGTCGTGGCC
>CAZYYL010000162.1:0-3200 GCA_964651425.1 uncultured Microbacteriaceae bacterium
TACCTCGCGAAGCAGATGTGGGAAGAAGCCAACCACTGCATGTCGTTCGAGTACGTGCTTGAGACCTTCCCGATCGACCGCGAAGAGGCCTATGGCTCGCACATCAACGTGCCGTCGATGGCCCGCAAGGAAGAGTTTGAGGTCGGCTTCATCAAGCGCATGACCGAGCAGACGCTCGACATCACGACCACCGAGGGCAAGAAGGACTTCGTTCGCAACCTCGTTGCGTACAACGTCATCCTCGAGGGCATCTGGTTCTACTCGGGCTTCATGGTTGCTCTGTCGTTCCGTCAGCGCAACCTGCTGCGCAACTTCGGTTCCCTCATGGACTGGGTTGTGCGTGACGAGTCGCTGCACCTCAAGTTCGGTATCAACCTGATCCTCACGGTGCTCGAAGAGAACGAAGACCTGCAGACACCGGAATTCGCTGCCGAGATCAAGCAGATGATTCTCGACGCCGTCGAGATGGAGTCGGAGTACAACCGCGACCTGTTGCCGAACGGCATCCTCGGGTTGAACTCGAACTACATCAACCAGTACGTGCGCTACCTCGCCGACCGTCGCCTCGAGGAGCTCGGCTTCGAAGCCGAGTACAAGGTGTCGAACCCGGCGAAGTGGATGGCCACCGCCAACGACACCCTCCAGTTGGTCAATTTCTTCGAGTCGACCAACACGAGCTACGAGTCGAACGCGTCGGCGGCGACGTCGAAGTAGTTGTGCTTCGTGAGAGCCCCGGCCGTCTTCGGATGGTCGGGGCTTTTGCGTTCCCGGTGGTGGACTTGCGTCGCAGCTAGGCCAACATTTTCTTGATGCGCTGAAGTGACACCGGCTCGGCCGTGCCGAGGTGTTGGGCGAACAGACTCACACGTAGTTCTTCGAGTGCCCAGCGCGCGCGAACGAGTGGTGAGATGCGACTCGCGACGGCGAGAGAAGCTGGTTCCAGATTGGGGGTGAGTTCGGGCAGCGGGATGCGGCCGCCGGCTGCTTCGTAGAGCGCGAGTGCGGCATCCAGTTCGTTGGCGGCCGTTCGGTCACGGCCAGGATCGTCGGCCATGCGCGTGACCCGCTCAGTAATCGCTTTGACGTAGACGAACACGCGGGGGAGCCGGTCGAGCCCGGCGCGTGACACGAACCTCGGTGTCACGAGGTCAGCGAGGTGCTGCTTCTCGGCGGCAAGGACGGCCATGAACGCGAGAGCATTCGTGGCAGAGATGGTCTTCTCAGCTTCGCGCTGAGCGGCGAGGATGCGCCCGACGAGCGCCATTGTGTCAAAGAGCGAATCCATGAGCTGGGTCTGCACGCGATCGCGCATGGTGCTGAACTCGTGCTTGCTAAAAATCAGGCCGTCGGGGCGCATTCCGAAAAGTACCCGGTCGATGCTCGCGTCGATGGCATCGTCGATAATCGCCTGTGCGTTCTTGTAGGGCGCAGCGGCGAGGGCCAGTCGCTCGTGCTGAGTCAGGTGTTCCAGAACGTACTTGGCGGGCGACGGTATGGATGCGCGCACCAACGCCCTGATGCCGAGAGGATGAACAGCGAGCTGTTGTTCGGCGGTGGCGAGGATGCGGATGCTCGCGGGAGTACCCGTGGTCGCCGTGACGGCGGTAGTGCCGACGACGGCGGTCCCGGTAAGCAGGGTGGTCGGAACCACGGTCGGGAATCCGCGCACTGTGTTGCCACCGAGAACGGTGTCAATCGTGCGGGGGAGTTCGTCGATGTCCCAGGCGGTGAGGTCGCGTTCGAGCGAGTTGGTTGCCTTTGTGCGTTTGGCGACGTGGTGCGGTGTGGGTTCGAGCGAGTCGGTTCCCGAGGGTCCGCCCGCGAGCACGCCCGCGACCGCATCCCGCGACTCGGTCGCGAACTTGTGCTGTAAGAACGCGAGCACCGGACCGGCCCCGAGCCGCTTGCCTCGCGGATCAATCACGCGGAACGTGATGCGCAAGTGGTCGGGCACGCGCTCGATGTCGAAGTCGCCGGCCGAGATGCGGGTGAACGAGAGTCGCGTGAGTTCGGCGGCGAGAGCGGTGAGGAAGTCGGCAGGACCTGCGCCGGCGCCGGCAGTGGGCGGCTCGGCCGGCAGACCGGCGAGTGCCTTCTCAGCGAAGTCCGCCGCGGGCACGACATTGCGACGCAACGCCTTCGGTAGCGTTTTGATCAGCGCTGTCGCCAACTCCGCACGCAACCCTGGCACCTGCCAGGTGAATGGCTCCGCCGAGAGCCCGGGCAACAGCGACACCGGAACATCCACGCTCACGCCGTCATCGGGGTGACCCGGCTCGAAGCGGTAGTTGAGCGCAAGGCGATGGTCGCCCCACGACCACTGCTCCGGGAACTCCGCGCGGTCGAGGTCGAGCTACTCCTCTTCGCCAAGCAATACTTCGCGGCGCATCGTGAGCAGGTCGGGATTCACGGTTCGGACATCCCGCCACCAACCTTCGAACGTGCGGGTCGAAAACACCTCGGCCGGAATGCGAGCCGCATAAAACGCGAACACGTTCTCGTCGTCAAAGAGCAGGTCGCGTCGGCGGGTGCGTTCCTCGAGATCAGCAAGTTCGGCGCGCAACGCACTGTTCGCCCGATCGAACGCCTGCTGCGAATCCCACTCTCCATCGACAAGCGCGTGACGGATGAACAACTCCCGCGATAGCGCCGGGTCAACCTTCGCGTACTGAAAGCGACGCTTTGGCACGATAGGCACGCCGTAGAGCGTCACTCGCTCGTAGGCGACGACGGCGCCTTGTGAACGTTCCCAGTGCGGTTCGCTGAAGGTGCGCTTGCACAGGTCCCCCGCGAGCGCCTCGGCCCACTCGGGTTGAATGGCCGCGTTCATGCGCGCGAATAAGCGACTGGTCTCGACGAGCTCGGCACTCATCACCGCGGCGGGCGGTTTCTTCGCCAATGCCGAACCCGGGAACAGCACGAACTTGGCCGTGCGCGAGCCGAGGTACTCGGCACCCACGCGTTTGGTTGAACCCGACCCGGTTGCGGGCTTCGCTCCAGGTCGCCCCGGTGCATCCTTGTCTTGTCGAATGCCAATGTGCGACAGCAGCCCGGCGAGCAACGCCCGATGGATGCCGTCCGGGTTGACCTGTGGTGAGCCGGGCTTGATGCCCATTGGCTTGGCGATAGACGTGAGTTGGCGGTAAACGTCGGCCCACTCGCGCACGCGCAGGTAGTTGAGAAATTCCGACTTGCACATG
>CAZYYL010000163.1:0-3174 GCA_964651425.1 uncultured Microbacteriaceae bacterium
GAGCGGACCAGTGAATTGTCGGCGGCAGGTTTGACGGTGTGCACAATAACCTGCCACAGGGCAGTCACGATGAAACCGGCGGCGATGCCGACCCACGCCCACAGAAGACCGAAATAGAACGTGACCGGGATGACCGCCAGCACGGTCAGCGCAACCGGAAGGACCGGCACGCGCAAGTTCTTGTGACGGAATGCACGTGCGAGTTCAACCGTGGCCGCACCAAGCAAGAAGTAGCCGCCGAAGATGATGAACCACTGCTTGTCGAAAACACACAGCGACAGGATGACCCCGGCGCCCAGCGCGATGCCGACACCGACGGCCGCCGCTAAGTCGCGCCCGGCGCGCTTGTTGACGCGTTCGTTTGCTTCTTCGAGCTGCGCGAGAGCTTGGTCGAGCCCTAAGTGTTTATCGCTGGAGTCGGACATGGATTAGACCTCGAGAAGCTCAGCTTCTTTGCGCTTCAACGCGTCATCAATAGCGTCGACGTGAGTCTTCGTGATGGCCTCAAGTTCCTTCTCGGCGCGCGCAAGGTCGTCATCTCCGATGTCGCCCTTCAGCGCATCCAGATCGTCCTTCGCCTTACGACGGATGTTGCGCAACGCGACCTTGGCGTCTTCACCCTTCGCTTTCACGAGCTTGACGAATTCTTTGCGTCGCTCTTCGGTGAGTTCGGGAAGCGTGACACGGATGACCGCACCATCGTTGGTCGGGTTGGCGCCGAGGTTCGGCACGTCTCGAACGGCCTGCTCGATGTCGCGCAGTGCGCTCTTGTCGAACGGTGTCACGAGAATCGTGCGAGCTTCAGGGTTACTCAGCGACGCGAGCTGCGCAAGAGGAGTGGGAGTTCCGTAATAGGTCACCATAATCTTCTGGAACATCTGCGGGTTAGCACGGCCGGTGCGAATGGTCGCAAAGTCTTCCTTGGCAACGTCGATGGCCTTGGCCATGCGGTCCTTGGTTTCAGATAGAACTGCAGCGATCATGAACGCGTGCTCCCAACTCAAGTCTCGAAAGGTGGCGTTGTGCACGCCTCACGAGAGTCTAGTTGGAGACGAGTGTGCCGATATCGTCGCCGCGGATGGCCTTGGCGATGTTGCCCGCGGGCTCCATGCCGAAGACGCGCATCGGCATGCCGTTGTCCATGCAGAGGCTGAACGCGGTCGAGTCAACGACCTTCAGCCCGCGCTGAAGCGCATCCTGGAACGTCACCGTGGCGAGCTTTTTCGCCTCAGGGTTCGTGCGCGGGTCGGCGTCGTACACACCATCGACGCCGTTCTTTGCGACGAGCACCTCGTCGGCGTGGATTTCAAGCGCGCGCTGGGCCGACACTGTGTCGGTGGAGAAGAAAGGAAGCCCCGCACCCGCACCGAAGATGACCACGCGCCCCTTTTCGAGGTGACGAATGGCGCGAAGCGGCAAGTAGGGCTCAGCAACCTGAGCCATCGAAATGGCCGACTGCACACGCGGTTCGGCACCGGCCTGCTCGAGGAAGTCCTGCAGGGCGAGTGCGTTCATGACCGTGCCGAGCATGCCCATGTAGTCGGCGCGCGAGCGGTCCATGCCCCGCTGCGACAACTCGGCACCACGGAAGAAGTTGCCACCACCCACGACGATGGCGATTTCGACGTCCTTCGACGCTTCGGCGATCTCGCGTGCAATCTGGCTGACCACGTCGGGGTTCACGCCGAGACCGCCACCGCCGAATGCCTCGCCCGACAGCTTGAGCAGTACTCGACGGCGTGCCTTGGCGGGTGTCATGTCGACCTCTTTCGGGTGGGTTCTGTGCCTGAAAAGAAACTACCGGCGCATGCCCGGTTGAGGACGGGTGGGCGCGCCGGTGGCGCAAAAATGCGGGGTGGATGCGCATCGCATCCACCCCGCATTCATCAGTCTTTGGAGCGTTAGGCGCCGACCTTGAAACGAGCGAAGCCCGCAACGGTCACGCCAGCGTCGGAAAGAACCTTCGACACCTTCTGCTTGTCGTCAGCTGCGTAGTCCTGCTCGAGCAGTGCGACCTGCTTGAAGAAGGCGGCGAGGCGACCATCGACGATCTTTTCGATCTGTGCTTCAGGCTTGCCCTCTTGACGCGTGATCTCGGTGACAATCTTGCGCTCGTTCTCGACCTCGCTGGCCGGAACGTCCTCGCGCGAGAGGTACTGAGGGTCTGCGAACGAGATGTGCATCGCAATGCCGCGAGCAACCGTTGCGTCGCTACCGGAGTAAGCAACAACAACACCAACCTGCGGCGGGAGGTCCTTCGACGTCTGGTGCATGTAGACGGCGATGTGGTCGCCCTCAACGACAGCGACGCGACGAAGTTCGATCTTCTCGCCGATGATGGCAGCTTCGTCGTCGATGACCTCAGCCACCGTCTTGTCGCCAGCCTTGGCAGCAAGACCCGCTTCGACCGTCTTCGCGCCGGCCGCAACAACGGCCTTCAGCACGGTGTCGGCGAGCGCAACGAACTTCTCACCCTTGGCGACGAAGTCGGTCTCACAAGCGAGCTCGATCATCGTGGCGGTCTTGTCGCCAGCCTCAGCGGCAACGAGACCTTCACTCGTCGAACGGTCGGCACGCTTCGCGTTACCCTTGGCGCCCTTGAGGCGAAGAATTTCGACAGCCTTCTCCATGTCGCCACCCGCTTCAACAAGCGCATTCTTCGTGTCGACCATGCCGGTGCCGAGGCGCTCGCGCAGGGTCTTGACGTCTTCCAGACTGAAATCAGCCATTAGTTTCGTATCTCCTTGAATGCGTTGTATAAGTGTGTAATTACTCGGCGGCTTCGGCCGGAGCTTCGGCCGGAGCCTCTGCAACGTCCTCGACTACAGCTTCGGCGGGAGCCGCAGCTGCAGCGCCTTGCTCGAGAAGCTCGCGCTCCCACTCGGCCATGGGCTCGGCGTTGTCGCCAGCCTCGGGCTTCTGGTGGCGCTGGATGAGACCCTCGGCGACAGCGTCGGCGATAATGCGCGTGAGCAGACCGACCGAACGAATTGCGTCGTCGTTACCCGGAATCGGGAACGCCATTTCGTCGGGGTCGCAGTTCGAGTCGAGGATGCCGATCACGGGGATTCCGAGCTTGCGGGCTTCATCGATGGCGAGGTGTTCCTTCTTCGTGTCAACAACCCACATCGCGCTCGGCGTCTTGGTGAGGTTGCGGATACCGCCGAGGCTCTT
>CAZYYL010000164.1:0-3148 GCA_964651425.1 uncultured Microbacteriaceae bacterium
CCACGGTACTCGCGGTGCGACTTGATTCGGCGGCGGCAGTCTTTTGGCGTTCCTGCCACTCGCGCCACAGCGCGCGCAGATCCCACGCCTGCTCAGCCTCGATCGAGATGCCCTTCTCGCCCGTACGACGAGTGCGGCCCTTGATGAGCAGCATCTTCGTGCCAAACAACAACGAGCCGGTGCGTTCCTGGGCTTCTTCGAAGAAGGTCGCGTCGGCGCATCCCGTGCCGTCATCAAGGCTGATGAACACGACCCGTTTGCCGGTGCGCATTGGCGGGGTCTGTGTGGCGATACGGATGCCCGCCACGAGCACCTCGCTGCGGTTCCACAGGTCGCGCAGGTTGCTCGCCGGGGTCACTCCGTACTCTTCGAGCATCGGACGATACGCCTCAATCAGGTGTTGAGTCGCATCCATGTCGAGCACGCGCAGTTCGACGTTCGCGCGTTGCACCGGCGTGAGGTCGGCGTTGCCGCGCGGCACGAGGTGTCGGTCGTCGACCTCGAAGTCGAGTTGGTTCTCGGGGTCGTGCTTCGCCGGGCGCTTAGCAGTGAGCTCGCGAACGCGAGCGACAACGTCGCCGCGTGTTGGGAGCGGGCGAGCATTGCCGTCGTTCGCCGAATCTGCGCTCAGGCTGTCGAACGCACCGACGAGTGCGAGTCGTTGCATGAGTGCCTTGCTCGGGCGTGCGCGTAGGTAGACATCCGTTATGCCCGAATACGGTTGCCCGGCGAGCAGGCGTTGGATCTCGGCTTCGCTGATGCCGTGCACGTCGCGAATGGAGAGGCGCACACCCAGCTTTCCGCCAATCCCAGTGTCGGCTCCATCGGGCACCCACTCGACGCGATATTCGTCGACGCTCGCGTTCACATCCAGCGGCAGAATCGGCACACCCAGCCGTCGCGCCTCGGCGAGCAGCAGTCGGCGCGGATACATGCCCGGGTCATGCGTGAGCAGTCCGGCGAGAAATTCCGCCGGGTAGTGCGTCTTGAGCCACGCCGATTGGTAGGTCGGCAGAGCGAACGCGGCACCGTGCGCCTTGCAAAAACCGAAGGAGCCGAAACCTTTGAGTACTTCCCAAATGCGATCGATGTCTCGGTCGGTGTAGATGCGCTGGCCCGTGCTGGGGTCGATGTTCGCTGCGGTGCGCGTGCGGAACGCAGCTTCGATGGAGGAGGTCGCCTTCTCCATCGACCGGCGCAGTTCATCCGCTTCAGCCAACGTCACGCCCATTGTTTCGTGCAGGATGCGCAACACATGCTCGTGATAGATGACCACCCCGTAGCTGTCTTGCAAGAAGTAACGGAACCGCGGGTGCAGGTAGTCGGGTGAGGTAAACCCGTGTTTCGCGTCGAGAAACGGCGCGACCATGTTGCCCTTCATCGGCCCCGGGCGAAACAGCGAGATGTCGGCGATGAGGTCGTTGTATTCATCCGGCTGCATCTTGCCGATGAGTTCGCGCTGCCCCGGGCTTTCAATCTGGAACATGCCGAGCGTGTTCGCCGTGCGAATCGCGACGAACGTCGGTTCGTCGTCGTGAGGGATGGCGTCGAGTTCGATCGAGCCGTCGGGTTTGATGTACGGCGCATCGAGGGGGAGGTCGCCGGCGGACGCGGCGCGGGGGCCGTGTATCCGCTTGATCTCTCGCAGTGCGTAAGAGAGCGTCGATTGCATGCGCACACCGAGCACGTCGAGTTTCAGCAGCCCGACGTCGTCGATGTCGTCTTTGTCGAACTGGCTCATCGGCAGGCCGGCACCGCTCGGTTGCATGGGGGACAGGTTGTAGAGGTCGTTGTTGCTCAGGATGACTCCGCACGGATGCATCGACACGTGCCGGGGTAGTCGGTCGAGTCGCTCGGTCAGGTCGACGAGTAGGTCGAGTCGGTCGTCGGTGGCGAGCAGGTCGGCGAATTCGCGCAGCTCGGGTCGGCTACCGATCTTCTCGCGAAAGTCGCGGGCGTTGAATCGCCAGATGTTCTTGGCGACAAAGTTGATCTGGTCGTCGGTGAGGCCCAACGCCAAGCCAGCATCGCGGGCCGCACCGCGCGCACGGTAGGTGTTCTGCATCGCCATCAGGCTCACGCGCGTCGACCCGTAGCGTTCGAAGATCGCGCGGTAAATGTCGTGCCGTCTCGCCGACTCCACGTCGATGTCGATGTCGGGCAGCGTCTCACGCTTGTTGCCCAAGAACCGTTCGAACAGCAGGTTGAGCTCGAGCGGGTCGACATTGCTCACGCGCAGCAGGTAATTCACGAGCGACCCGGCGCCCGAGCCTCGCGCCTGGTTGCGAATGCCCATGTCGCGAATCATGCGGGTCACGTCGGCCACGGTCAGAAAGTACGTGGCGAATCCGAACCCGTCGATGGTCGTCAACTCATCACGCAATTGATTGTGGATGCGCGTCAGCAACTTTTGGTTCGCATACGGGTACCGCTCACTGATGCCGGCCTGCGCCATGCGGCGAAGCACCTCGCTGGCCGGAGTCGACTGGTCGGTGCCGCTCTCCGTCTTGAGCAGGCCAATCACGCTGTTCTCGGGCAGCTTCGCTTGCCGCCACCCGATGTCGTTCTCGGGGTCGAGCGCACACCGTTCGGCGAGCCGCATCGTTTCGGCAATCAGGCGTGGTGCGGCGCCCTGGTCGAGCATTGAGTGGCGCACGATGCGTCGGGCGATGGCGTGCATGTCTTTTGGGTGTTTGAGCCAGGCTTGCCCGTTCGGTTGCGGTTCGAATCTTCCGAGTGGCTTGAGCGCGGCCGCGGAATCGAGCACGTCACCCGTGATGGCATCGCCGGGCACGAGATAACGCACGGCATTGGTGAGCACGGCGGGTAGGTCGTGTGCATCCGCGAGCTCGAGCAGACGAGCGGCGTGCGTGAGGCTCCCCGGGCGACCCGGCTCGGTGTAGTGGCAGACGATGTTGAGGGTGACCGCGCCGGGCAGCGTGCGCATCCACCATTCAAGCTTTGCGGATGCGCTGCGCTCGTCACCGTAGGCAACCGCGTGACCCACATCGGAGCCGGGGCCGAGCAACACGGTGACGTGTGTTCCGTCGGGCCCGCGCAGCAGGTGCGCGAGTCGGTCGCGGCGCAGGGCCGGCTGGTTATTGTTCGCGCGCGAGCGAGGGGAGTGGGCTTGCGTGATGGCACGTGC
>CAZYYL010000165.1:0-3132 GCA_964651425.1 uncultured Microbacteriaceae bacterium
CGACATGTGGGAGCACGCTTTCTACCTCGACTACAAGAACGTCAAGGGCGACTACGTGACCGCGTTCTGGAACATCGTGAACTGGGACGACGTCGCCGCACGCTTCGTTGCCGCCCGCTCAGGCGCTGCAGGCCTGCTGCTAGGCTGATTTTCGTCGCTTGAGGACGCGCGGTAGCGCTCGTTCTCGCGCATCCCACGCTTCATCGCACTTTCCCTCCCACACATCCATTCACCCTTATCAGGAGAAATCACCGTGACCGTAAAGGTTGGCATCAACGGCTTTGGCCGCATCGGACGCAACTACTTCCGTGCTGCACTCGCGCAGAACGCAGATATCGAGATCGTTGCTGTCAACGACCTCAGCGACAACAAGGGTCTCGCACACCTCCTCAAGTACGACTCGGTCACGGGCCGACTTGACGCCGAGGTCGGTCACTCGGGTGACAGCATCACGGTCAATGGCAAGAAGATCAAGGTTCTCGAAGAGCGCGATCCCGCAAACCTCGGTTGGGGCGACCTCGGCGTTGACATCGTCATCGAGTCGACCGGTCGATTCACGGACGCCAAGGATGCTGTCAAGCACCTCGAGGCTGGCGCCAAGAAAGTTCTCATCTCAGCACCTGCGACCGGTGAAGACGCCACGTTCGTCATGGGCGTGAACGAGCACCTCTACGACCCGGCGACCGACAACATCATCTCGAACGCGTCGTGCACCACCAACTGCCTCGCGCCGCTCGCCAAGGTGTTCAACGACAACTTCGGCATTGAGTCAGGTCTCATGACCACGGTTCACGCGTACACAGCTGACCAGAACCTGCAGGACGGTCCGCACAGCGACCTTCGTCGTGCCCGCGCAGCCGCCCTCAACATCGTTCCCTCGTCGACCGGCGCCGCAAAGGCAATTGGCCTCGTTCTCCCTGAACTCCAGGGCAAGCTCGACGGCTTCGCACTTCGCGTTCCCGTCCCCACGGGCTCGATCGTTGACCTCACGGTCGTGACCAAGAAGAAGGCCAGCAAGGAAGAGATTCTCGCTGCGTTCAAGGCCGCTGCTGAGGGACCGATGAAGGGCATCCTTAAGTACACCGAAGACGAAATCGTCTCGAGCGACATCGTCACGGATGCACACTCGTCGATCTTCGATGCAGGCCTCCTGCGCATCCTCGGCGACCAGGTGAAGCTCTCGAGCTGGTACGACAATGAATGGGGCTACTCCAACCGTCTCGTCGACCTCACCGAGTTCGTCGCTTCCAAGTTCTAAGCCGTGGCCTTACGTACCCTGAGCGACCTCGGCAATCTTGCCGGTAAGCGCGTCATCGTTCGCTGCGACCTGAATGTTCCGTTGAAAGACGGTGTCATTACCGACGACGGCCGTATTCGCGCATCCGTGCCCACTCTGCAGGCGTTGACGTCTGCAGGTGCGCGCGTGATCGTGGTGAGTCACCTGGGCCGTCCCGACGGTGCGCCTGACCTCGCGTACAGCCTCGAGACAGTTGCCCGACGACTCGGAGAACTGCTCGGTCAGCCGGTCGCGTTTGCTCGCGAAACTGTGGGTGCGGTCGCGGCTGAGGCTGTTGCCACACTCGAAAACGGTGACGTCGTTGTTTTAGAGAACCTGCGTTTCAACGCGGGTGAAACTGCAAAGGACGACGCCGTTCGTGGTGCCTTCGCAGCTGAACTTGCGGAGTTGGCTGATGCGATGGTGTCCGACGGTTTTGGCGTCGTTCACCGCAAGCAAGCCAGCGTGTACGACCTCGCGAAGCTGGTTCCCAGCGCAGCGGGTCTTCTCATCGAAACTGAACTCACGGTGCTCGACAAGCTGACAGAGTCGCCTGAACGTCCGTACACGGTCGTTCTGGGTGGTTCGAAGGTGTCCGACAAACTCGGTGTCATCGACCATCTCCTCCCGCGCGTCGACCGCATCCTCATTGGTGGGGGAATGGTCTTCACGTTCCTCGCTGCACTGGGTTACAAAGTTGGGGCCAGTCTTCTCGAAGAAGACCAGATTCCGACAGTTCAGCGCTACATGGAAGAAGCGGCAAAGAAGGGTGTCGAACTCGTCTTGCCGACCGACATCGTCGTCGCGGCGAAGTTCGCAGCGGATGCCGACCACGCTGTGGTCGCCGCAGATGCCATCGAAGAAACTCCGTTCGGCTCATCCGGTATCGGTCTCGATATCGGCCCCGATTCGGGTCGTGCATTTGCGGCAATCATCGAGTCAAGCGCAACGGTGTTCTGGAACGGACCAGCGGGTGTGTTCGAGTTCCCTGCGTTTGCTGGCGGAACACACGCGATTGCCGAAGCTCTCACTCAAGTTCAGGGCTTGAGCGTTGTGGGTGGAGGCGATTCGGCTGCCGCCGTTCGCGTCCTCGGTTTCCGTGACGACCAATTCGGGCACATCTCGACCGGAGGTGGCGCGAGCCTCGAATTTCTCGAAGGCAAGAAGCTCCCCGGACTGGAGGTCCTCGGATGGTAACCACTCGTCTCCCGCTCATCGCCGGCAACTGGAAGATGAACCTCGACCACATGCAGGCCATTGCCACAGTGCAGAAACTCGCATGGACGCTTAACGAAGCGAAGCACGACTCGACTCAGTCCGAAGTCGCAATCTTCCCCCCATTCACCGACTTGCGCAGTGTGCAAACCATCGTGGATGCCGACAAGTACGACATGGCATATGGCGGACAAGACCTCTCGGCTCACGACAGTGGTGCCTATACCGGCGAAATCAGCGGTGCATTCCTGCAACGCCTGGGATGCCGCTACGTTCTGATCGGCCACAGTGAGCGTCGCCAGTATCACGGCGAGACAGACGAAGTTTGTCAGTCCAAGGTCACCGCCGCTTTGCGCCACAACCTCATTCCTGTTTTGTGCGTCGGTGAGACAGCGGCCGACTTGGAAGAGTTCGGCGCGAGTGCGGTTCCGGTCGCTCAGATGAAGGCTGCGCTCGAGGGTGTCGATAAGAACGCAGACGTGGTCATCGCCTACGAGCCCGTGTGGGCCATCGGATCCGGCCAGGCAGCCACCGAGGAGCAAGCGGAGCAGGTGTGCGCAGCACTTCGTGCAACGCTCGCCGAAGTGTTCGATGCGGACTTCGCTGCTCGCACGCGCATCCTGTACGGCGGATCCGTGAAG
>CAZYYL010000166.1:0-3122 GCA_964651425.1 uncultured Microbacteriaceae bacterium
CGAGGCGAGGCGATTGCGCATCTGCACGACATGAACGTCGAGCTCGGACTTTGTCATGCCGTCCATTGGCTTCTTCGGGCTACTTGCGGGGCTCGTCGTCATAGCGACCTTCTCCCTTCAACGCGTGTGCGTCTTCAACAATGCTGTCCATCGTTTCGCTCGGAACCATGCCCTGTGAGCGCTTGAACTGATCCACACCGAGGACCACCAAGACAATCGTGATGACCAGAAGCGCGGCCGAGACAACAAGGGCAGCGGCCCAGGTGGGCATGACCATCGCCAGCGCATAGACGGCGGCGAGGATGAGCGCACCCATCAAGAACAATCCGGTACCACTGGCAAGCAAGAAGAACAGCATGCCCCAGCCGATGTTCTTGGCCTTGCGTTGCATTTCGCGTTTGAAGCGTTCGAACTCTGCGCGAACCAAATCGAGCGCGATGCCCGGGAGTTCGCGAATCAGCTGCACGAACGAACGCGTGTCTTCTGCGGCCTCGGTGGCGTTACCCGACGACGCGTTGGTCGGCGGTGTCTGTGCGGCGGCCATTACTCAGCCACCGGCTTCGGTGGGATGATCGGGATTGCGCCCGTCGCCACACCGCTCCGAGCACTCGGCTCGGCCATCGGCGACGCGGGCTTGGGCTGAGGGCGTGTCTTGGCGCTCTTTTCAGCGGTTGCCGAGGACGACTTCGAAGCTGCGGTGCCGGTAGCTGAACCGGTCGCCGATGCGGCGCGAGGCTTTGTCGCGCCCGCGGGAGTGGCCTTGCGAGGAACAGGCTTTCCCTGCGCCTGGGCAATCGCCGTCTTCGCCTTCGCGAAAGCTTGGTCGGCCAGTTCACCGGCGGCTTCCTGAACCTGTGCGCGACCCCATGCAACGGGTTCTGACTCCCAGATGTTCAATGCGGTCGCTTTGATTTGTTCATAGCGTCGACGTCCAGCCCGAGTACCGAGCAGGTAGCCGACGCCGAGGCCGACGACAAACAGAACCTTGCCGCGCATCGCACTCTCCCTATATGTCGATTGTGGAATATAAGCGTGAGATTCAGCCTAGTCCTCTAAATCAACCGGACCTATCGGACGATAGTCAGGGTCCGACAGGATCTCGTGTCGCGCATCCGCTGCCTGTTGTCGGGCGCGCGGAACCGCGCGGTCAAGAGCTAATCCGAGGAAACTCCCGTTTGTCGAGGGCGAGTCCAGCGTCACTGTGACGCGCGCAAGGAGGTTCTTAGGCGGCTCGGCGACCCGCGTAACGGCGAAGTAGTTGGCGCGATTGATGAGAGCCCTTTCTATCGCGGCGAGCCCGCCTCGCGGCGCAATTAGGCTGACCGCGCGCAGGTCGGCGGTCGCCAATTCGAGCACGCCGAGAGTCAGTGAGCCAACGCGGTTCATCGCTGGCGACAACTCCGGGATGAGTTCCACGATGTCGACGTCTTCTGGCTCGCAGTCGAGTTGAGCGCGCACCGCGGGCCGCACTAATCCCTCGAGAGCGCGGCTACCGATTCGTTGGCGAACGAGTCGAGCCAGATTGCGCTCATCACCGATTGCGAGAAGCGGGCGCAGTCGGTCAAGGTAGACACGCCAAGAGCCTGACCATCCGAGCGTCTGGCGAACAGATGGCCCAAACGGAGTGCCCGGGATGCCGAGAATCGTCGCCTCGCTCAGGGTCGGTTCAGTCACATCAAAACCCACGCCGAACTCGGCGCAGAGGTCCGCCACAACACCGTCGCGGGCAGACACGGCCGTGCGCGTTTCGACCGCCTGTTCCGAATTCAGGATAATCGTACGCAACCCAATGCGTGCGCAATCGATTGCCGCCACGAGCGCGGGGATGCCCTCGCCCACGACGAGCACATCAAACGCGTCGCGCTTCCCCATGTGTGACTGGGCTATGCGCCGAGAAGTCGCTGCGACAGGAACGCGACAACCGTGTCGAGCGGGATGCGCTCCTGCTCCATCGAGTCACGGTGGCGCACCGTCACAGCCTTGTCCTCGAGCGAGTCGAAGTCGACCGTGATGCAGAACGGGGTACCGATTTCGTCTTGGCGACGGTATCGGCGCCCGATGGCCCCGGCGTCGTCGAAGTCGACGTTCCAGTACTTGCGCAGGTCATCCGCTAACTCACGAGCGAGCGGCGACAGTTGCTCATTACGCGACAGCGGCAGAATCGCCGCCTTGATCGGCGCCAGGCGCGGGTCGAGGCGCAGAACAGTGCGGGTGTCGGTGTCGCCCTTTGCGGTGGTCACAGTCTCTTCGTCGTACGCGTCGACGAGGAAGGCCATGAGCGAGCGGGTCAGACCCGCCGCTGGCTCGATGACGAAAGGTGTCCAGCGCTCGTTCTTCGTCTGGTCGAAGTAGCTGAGGTCCTTGCCGCTGTGCTCCGAGTGAGTCTTCAAGTCGAAGTCCGTGCGGTTCGCGATGCCTTCGAGTTCGCCGAATTCGCTACCGCTGAAACCAAAGCGGTATTCGATGTCAACGGTGCGCTTTGAGTAGTGCGACAGCTTCTCTTTCGCGTGCTCATAGAGACGCAGGTTTTCGGGCTTGATGCCGAGGTCGACGTACCAGGCCATGCGGTGGTCGATCCAGTACTGGTGCCATTCTTCATCCGTACCGGGTTCGACGAAGAATTCCATCTCCATCTGTTCGAACTCACGCGTGCGGAAAATGAAGTTACCGGGAGTGATTTCGTTTCGGAAGCTCTTACCGATCTGTCCGATACCGAACGGAGGCTTCATGCGTGCCGCCTGAAGCACGTTGGCAAAGTTCACGAAGATGCCCTGCGCGGTCTCAGGGCGGAGGTAGTGCATCCCGGCTTCATCATCGACCGGGCCCAGAAAGGTCTTGAGCAGACCCGAAAACGCGCGCGGTTCGGTGAACTGGCCCTTGTTGCCACAGTTGGGGCACGGGACGCCCGCCAGGCCTCCTTCGGGTGCACGACCCTTGCGCTCCTCGAATTCTTCGAGGAGGTGGTCTTCGCGAAAACGCTTGTGGCAGCTCGTGCACTCGACGAGTGGGTCACTGAAAACTTCGACGTGACCCGATGCTTCCCACACCTGCTTGGGCAGGATCACCGACGAGTCAATGCCCACCACGTCATCGCGGCGCTGCACCATGTAGTTCCACCACTG
>CAZYYL010000167.1:0-3093 GCA_964651425.1 uncultured Microbacteriaceae bacterium
ACGATCATCCCCGTTCTCAACAAGATTGATCTGCCGGCGGCCGATCCAGAGAAGTACGCGAAGGAACTCGCAAGCCTGATCGGCGGCAGCCCGGATGACGTGCTTCGCGTATCCGGCAAGACCGGTGTCGGTGTGGATGCATTGCTCGACCGCGTGGTCGAGCTTGTTCCCGCTCCACAGGGTGACGCCAACGCTCCCGCTCGTGCCATGATCTTTGACTCGGTGTACGACGCATATCGCGGAGTCGTCACCTACGTGCGAGTCATCGACGGCAAGCTCACGCCGCGCGAGCGAATCAAGATGATGTCGACCGGAGCCAACCACGAGCTCCTCGAGATTGGTGTGAGCTCACCAGAGCCGACGCCGACCAAGGGACTGGGTGTGGGCGAGGTGGGCTACCTCATCACCGGCGTGAAAGACGTTCGGCAGTCGAAGGTGGGTGACACCATTACGGATGCCCTCAAGCCGGCGACGGACGCCTTGCCCGGGTACACCGAGCCCAAACCGATGGTGTTCTCCGGTCTCTATCCGATCGACGGCAGCGATTACCCGATCTTGCGTGAAGCGCTCGACAAGCTGAAGTTGTCGGATGCGTCGCTCAACTACGAGCCTGAAACCTCCGTTGCACTCGGCTTCGGTTTCCGTTGCGGATTCCTCGGGCTTCTGCACCTCGAGATCATCACCGAGCGCCTCGAACGTGAGTTCGGCCTCGATCTCATCGCGACGGCTCCCAGTGTGCCGTACGAGGTCTCAACTGAAGACAAGAAGACCGTCACGGTGACGAACCCGAGCGAGTATCCGTCGGGCAAAATCGACCGCGTGCGCGAGCCCGTCGTCAAGACCGCGATTCTCGCGCCGAAAGACTACGTCGGCACGATCATGGAACTGTGCCAGAGCCGCCGTGGCAACTTGCTCGGCATGGACTACCTCGGTGAAGACCGCGTTGAACTCAAATACATGATGCCCCTCGGTGAGATTGTG
The DNA here is from genome assembly GCA_964651425.1 of uncultured Microbacteriaceae bacterium. Lineage (GTDB taxonomy): Bacteria > Actinomycetota > Actinomycetes > Actinomycetales > Microbacteriaceae > RFQD01. The sequence continues at coordinate 982 of CAZYYL010000167.1, forward strand.
TTCGACTTCTTCGATCACCTGAAGAGTCGAACGCAGGGGTATGCCTCTCTCGACTATGAACCCGCGGGCGACCAAGAAGCCGATCTCGTCAAGGTCGACATCCTGTTGCAGGGCGAAGCCGTCGACGCGTTCAGCGCGATTGTGCACAAAGACAAGGCCTACGCGTACGGTTTGATGATGACCGAGCGGCTCAAGAAGCTCATCCCTCGTCAGCAATTCGAGGTGCCAATTCAGGCGGCCATCGGTGCGCGCATCATCGCTCGTGAAAATATTTCGGCGATTCGAAAGGATGTTCTCGCCAAGTGTTACGGCGGTGACATCACCCGCAAGCGCAAGCTACTCGAGAAGCAGAAGGAGGGAAAGAAGCGCATGAAGATGGTCGGTCGCGTGGAAGTTCCTCAAGAAGCGTTCATCGCCGCTCTGTCGGGCGACGAAGAGGTAAAGAAGAAGTAGCGTGTCAGGTCCTCGCCGCTCGTCGTTCCGAGCAAACCAGGTGACCTACGCATCGGTCGGTGTGACGCAAGACCCGGACGTCTTGCGCTATCCGCCGGCGGGCTTTTACGCTCGGCGTAATGAACGTCGAATCGGTTCGGGTGCCGAGCGATTCGCTTCCGCCTCCGAAGACCTGCTTGCGGGCGCGTTCTTTGAGCGCGCCGGGCTCGTCGCGACGACCGCATCGGGTCAGCCACTGTCAGTTCAGGCACTACGCGAAGAGTCACCGACGGTGCGACTCGAAAACGTCTGGTGGCCGACGAATCTCGTACGTGACTTTCGCGTGATCTACGCCTCGCGTGAAGAGCGACGGGTTTCTTTCGCGCTTGGCACGCTGACCGAGTGGCCATTGAGTGGCGAAGAGTCGTTCGTCGTCGAATGGCGCGAGGACGACACCGTGTGGGCACAGGTGACCACGGTGACGGCGCTCAACTCGCATTGGGGCATCCGCTTGATTGCACCGTTCGTTCGCATTCGCGAACACATGCTCCGGGTGCGGTACACACGGGCGCTCAACCCCGTGAAATCGGCCAGCTAAGTGGTCTCGTTCGCGCCGCTTTCGGCCTACGTGCATGTGCCGTATTGCCGCGTGCGATGCGGGTACTGCGACTTCAACACGTACACGGCCGACCAGCTAGGGGATACGCGCCGCGAGGATTACGCGAGCCAGGTTGCGCGCGAGGTAGAAATCGCGCGAGCTGCATTGACCGGTGACCGCCCGTTGCACACGGTGTTCTTCGGCGGCGGCACGCCCACGATGTTGCCGGCGAAAGACCTCGTTCGCATGCTCGGTGAACTGCGAGAGGCATTCGGCATCGAGCCCGGCGCCGAGGTCACCGTCGAGGCGAACCCCGATTCGGTTGACGTCGAGTACCTTGCTGCGCTGGCTTCCGGTGGAGTGAACCGCGTGAGCTTCGGCATGCAGTCGGCGGTGCCACATGTGCTCGCCACGCTCGACCGCACGCACGAACCGTCTCGCGTGCCCGTCGTCGTTCAGGCCGCAAAGGATGCCGGACTCGACGTCAGCATCGACCTCATCTATGGCACGCCGGGGGAGTCCATCGATGACTGGCGTCGCTCGCTCGATGCGGCCCTCGAACTCGACACCGGGCATATCAGTGCCTATGCCCTCATCGTTGAGCAAGGTACGGCGCTCGAGCGTCGAATCCGCCGCGGTGAAATCGCGCCGACTGATGACGACCTCATGGCCGACATGTACGAGCTCGCGGACGGCATGCTGGAGTCGGCCGGATTTCGCTGGTACGAAGTGAGCAACTGGGCCAAGAGCGTGCGCGAACAGTCACGACACAATCTCGCCTATTGGGTCAACAACGATTGGTGGGGCTTCGGCCCCGGTGCCCACAGCCACGTTGACGCTGTTCGGTGGTGGAACGTGAAGCACCCGCGTGCCTACGCGGATCGCGTGAACGCGGGCGAATCACCCGAGCTCGATCGAGAGACTCCGGATGCGCATGCGCGCGCTCTCGAAACGGTCATGTTGCGCATCCGCTTAGCTGCCGGGCTCGACGCGTCAGCCCTCGGCTCTATGCAGCGCCGGGTGGCTCAAGATCTCGTCGACGAAGGCCTGCTCGATGAGGTCGCGTTCTCTGCGGGGCGACT
>CAZYYL010000168.1:0-3076 GCA_964651425.1 uncultured Microbacteriaceae bacterium
GCGCTTATCGCGAGTGCCGCGTACCTCGCGTGGCAGGTGCTTCGCACCGACGACGAGGCGTGGATCGACGACGATTTCGACGTCGACTAGGCGTCAACGGTAATCTCGCTCGTCTCCGAACGCGACACGCAGGGGTAGAACACGCCCAGTTGGTTCTTGACGTCGTCACTCGTCACCGAGTCGAGGTGGGCAGGCACGCCATCGATGACACGCATTTCGCAGGTTCCGCAAACGCCACGGCCGCACGACTTCTCGACCGGCACGCCCGCCGCGCGAAGCGCATCGACGACGGAGACGTCGGCCGCGACGTTGACGGTCTTGCCCGATGACGCGAGTCGCACGACTACCGGTTTCGGGCCACCCTCCTGAGAGCGCTCGATAGGGCTGAATCGTTCGACGTGCGACATCCCCTTCTCGGTGCGCCCCTCAACCTCCGACATGAGACTCTCCGGACCGCAGCAGAAGACCTCGGCGTTGGTGGTCTCGAGGAGCGTCGCTAGATTCAAACGGCCCGACACATCCGATTCGTGAACGGTCACGCGCTTTCCGAATCGCGTTTCAAGGTCGTCCGCGTAGGCCATTCCTGAGCGATTCTTGCCGAGGTAGAGCAGGTGCCAGTCGCGACGAGCGGGGAGTGATTCGATCATCGCGCGGAGTGGCGTCACTCCGATTCCGCCGGCGATGAACAGGTACCTCTTAGCGGGAACGAGCGGGAAGTTGTTTCGCGGACCGCTGACGGTCATCACGGTGCCCGCCGTGACGTTCTCGTGGATCCAGGTCGAACCGCCGCCCTCTCCGCGCGTATTGAGCACCGCAATCTCGTATCCGTTGCGATCGGTGGGGTCACCGCAGAGCGAGTACTGACGCTCAAGTCCGTTGGGAAGGTGAAGGGTGATGTGCGAACCCGCGTCCCACCACGCGGTTCGTCCGCCACCGACGGGGATGAGTCGAATCTCGAGCACGTCGTCCGCCAGTCGAGTCACGCGCTGAACGACCATGCGTCGCTTCTCTCGCGAATCTTCGTCAGCGGTGTCGAGCACGCGCTCCTCGCGTTCGCGTCGAGCGCGTTCACGAATCGCCTCAATCTCACGGTCCTTCTCGTCGCGCTTGTCGCGCAACGACACCATGATGAATCGGATGATGAGCGCAATCATTCCCATCGAGATGGTGAAGATCGAAATCGCCGCGTACCACCACGTTCCGACGTCGGTTCCCGCGAACGCGGCGTGAATACCGACTGCGAAGAACACGAGGTACGACGAGAAGTGGATACCCTTCCAGAGCGCGCGCGGGAGCTTGTCCATGACGAGCGAGGTGAGGTAGATGATGCTCATCACCCACATCGACACGACACCCACGGCGAGCGCGATGTTGATGGCGTCCGTCGCACCCTCGTAGGTCGCGACGCCCGGTACGAGAAGGTCGATTGCGTCGAACTTCACGTAAGGGTCGAGCGTCAACGCCGTGGTGTGAATTCCCGCGAGGAGTACGGCCAGTGTCGAGATGTACTTGTGAAGATCCTTGAGCCACGCGGGGTTGTCGAGCCCGCGAAAGACGCGACTGGCGAGCAGGACGCCCCAAACCACAGAGAACGACATAAGCGCCCACGCGGCGAGCGCCGAGACTCGGGAGAGATACCACCAAAAGTGCGGGTTGCTCACGAGTAGTCCTCCCAGTTCACCGACTGCGCCGTCGTCCCATCACGATACGTGACGAGAGCCGCCGCACCAACCGTGGGAATCCAACGGAGAAAGTCGGAGCGGGTGAACCCGCACTTGGCCAGCACCTCGGCCACCCCCGCGGAGGTAGCGATAACGCTCACCGTGGCTACGGACGTGTCCATCGACGAACCCGTGTGTACGTCGATGAGGTGATTGACGGCAACCCCGTCCTTCTCCCAGGTGCGCTTGAGCGTCGAGGAGGTTGCGACCGCACCGTCGACGAGCACCACGTTCGAAATGGTGCGGGTCTCGACGTAAGGATCCTCAATACCAATGCGCCACATGTCTCCGTCGGGCGGCGTGCCGGTGATGCGCAGGTCGCCACCCATTTCGACGAGTGCACCCAGCGCCCCGCGCGAGATGGCTGCGGTGGCCATGACGTCCGCGGCAATTCCCTTGCCGATTCCGCCCGGGTCGAGCGTCATGCCGACGGGGAGAGTGACCACGTTTCCGTTGATCGTGGTCGGAGACGGGTCAACCGGCCAGCGCGCGCTCGCAGGCAGAGTCGTGACGTTCGCGGGGTTGACGCGCGATGCGGCGTAGCCCTCCGCGACAAGTTTGGGCAGGATGGTCGGATCGAATTCGCCGTCGGTGAGGGTTCGCGCTGCCAGCATCTCGGTGACGAGTTTGGCGGTCAGCGGATTGACAGAAGTCGGCTCCCCTTCGGCGTTATTGAGTCGCGTGATGTCGCTGTCGGCGAGGAATCGGCTCCAGAGGGACTCGAGGTGGCGGGCCATGCGCTCGAGTTCGTCGAGCATGTCATCGGTGCCACCGACCAGAGTGATGTTTGCGACGGTCCCCATCACAGAAAATTCTCGTGCCACGGTCGGTCGCGCGCCGTCCCCGAGGGCAGCGCGAATCGCGTCGGCCGCGATATCGCCGTCGTTACTTCGACCCACCGGAGCTTCCGTGGTTGCTGGAGCCCGACGATGAGCTCGACGACGCGCTCGCTGCTGCAGCGGCGGCTGCGGCGCGGGCTGCAGCGGCTGCAGCGCGAGCACGAGCCTTACGCTTCTTCGCTCGCGCCGCCTGTGCGGCCGCCTTGGCCGCCGCGTCGGCTGCGGCTTGTTCAGCCTGAGCCGCGGCGTCAGCCGCAGCCTGGTCGGTTGCTTGCTGGCTGGATGCCGACGGCGTCGACTCGGCTTGAGCCTGAGCATCGAGTCCAATCACACCGGCGACCATCGCCGAAGCGGTGAGAACGGTGACGAGTACACGAGACTTGGTCGCCACGAATCCGGCCATTAGTCGTCGCCTTCCTCGTCGTGGTCCTCAGAATCTTCGTGGTCGTCGGAATCGTCGCCGCCGTGTGAGCTCGAGCCCGAACCACTGGACGACGAACCGCTGGACGACGAACC
>CAZYYL010000169.1:0-3062 GCA_964651425.1 uncultured Microbacteriaceae bacterium
TAACGCGGGTTCGAATCCCGCTGGGGTCACAAACACGAATGACCGCCTTCATGGCGGTCATTCGTGTTTCTGCCGTTTATGGCTATTCGAACAGTTCGATGGTCCCACGCCGTTGGCGAGTGGCTAAAACTCATCACAATCTTCTTGGACGGCTTGAAGTCCGCCTAGTTTCTGGCCCACACCGGGTCTAGTCTTGTCACGTCGGCAACGAAAGGTCCTTCGTCGTGAAGAAGAAGCTCGTTAGTGCGCTTGGCGCGAGTCTCGCATCCATCGCCCTGATCACGCTTGCGGCGGCACCCGCCCAGGCAGCTCCGTGGCCGTCAAACGGCGACTTTGATATCTCTGGCACTATGGGTGGCGGCGCGAGGTGGAACCTTGGCGAATACGGAATTCACAACGCAACCAACATCCCCGACACGATGAACCACGCCCTGTACTACCCGAATGAGATTTACGGCGGTTCGGACTACTTCTACTGCGGTTCTTCCTCCGGTGACGGCAGCGACTCGACCGTGACGAACGAAACAAATGGCGATGTCACCATCGACTGCCAACCCGAGACGGACGCGGTGGCGCCCGGCATCAAGGGCACTCTTCACTTCCGACTCTATGCTGAGTCGGCCTCAGGCTACCTTGCCCGCCAGTGGCTTGAAATCGAAAACACTTCTGGTACCTCGGTCGATCTGACATCGAACCCCATTTCGAATTACTACTACTGGAACTACTACGGGTGGACTTCGGGCGACCCTTGGGAAACGAATCAGGGCCCATTTGATCACGCACGAGACGGCGATGTCTGGGGTGCGGGAGCCAGTGCGAACGGCGACGAAATCGCGACCTCGGCCGCATGGGGTGACCCGTGTCACTCGAGCGAATATGTCAACGGATACCCGCAGATGGAATTCCCCGCAAGCGTCAACACCATCGCGCCGGGACAAGTCATCAACCTTGTCACGTTCATAAACATGGTCTTCCCCGCGACAAATGATGCCGCCGGCGCGGCTGCGGCCTATGCCACGGCACTCGACCAGGCAAAGACTGAGTTCGCTGCCGGTTTGACCGGTCGCCTCGCTGACGGACTTCCGGCCGGTATGGTTCCGCTCGGATGGGACACGTCGGCATGCCCCACCACACCGGAACTGCCGAACACGGGTGTTGACGCCGGGTCACTTGGCGTGACCGGCGTCGCCGCTGTCGGACTGCTGGTTGCCGGATGCGCGGCGCTGGTCGTGCGACGTCGCGTTCTCTAAGGAAACGAAGAATGAAACGCGCTTTCACAGGTGTATTTGCGCTCACCGCGGGGCTGAGTATGGCACTGGCTGCAGTTGCGCCGGCCCGTGCCGACGCGTGGCCCATCAATGACACGTTTTCGATCGCGGGCACGGACGGCGGTGCCAACTGGTACTTCGACGGGTACGGCCTTTCCGGCGGAGACGACCAAAACGGTCTCACATCTGCGTACCTTTACTATCCGTTGGAAATCGTCGGACCCCAATACCTCTATTGCGACGGCCCAAATGGGTCCGTCACAACGGCAGACAACGGCGACATCGTGATTGATTGCCCAGTGGAGACGGATGCCTTCGGCACAACCGGGGTGAGTTATCAAATGCACTTCCGGCTGTACCCACAATCTGAGTTCGGCTATCTCGCACGCCAATGGGTTGAAGTCCACAACAACAGCGGGTCAGTCTTCGACACTTCTGCCCAACCGTTCAATGTCACCTTTTATTACAACTATTACGCGTGGGATCGTGGGGACCCCTGGCAAACGAACATTGCGGCCGATCTCGATCAAGACGGCGACGTGTGGGGAGCTGGAGGTGACCTCGACCCCACGGCGATTGCGACGAGTGCCGCGTGGGCTGCCCCCTGCGCATCCAACCGAATCACTTACGACGTGCCACACGACAAGTACATGTTCCCCGCTGAGGCGAACGTCATTCCCGACGGCGGGAGCGTCAACTTCGTGACGTTTATCAACATGGTCTTCCCCGACAGTACGAACGCGGACCCTGCCGATGCCGCGTTCCAGACAGCGTTGAGCCAGGCTCAGACAGAATTCGATGCGGGGCTTACTGGGCGACTGGCGGCGGGACTTCCCGGCGGACTTGTCATCTCAGGTTGGACGGACGGTGAGTGCCCGCCATTGCCGAGCACGCCGCAACCGTCGGCTCCCGAACTGCCGAACACGGGTGTTGACGCCGGGTCACTCGGAGCGACCGGTATCGCTGCCGTCGGTCTGCTGATGGCGGGATGCGCGGCGCTCGTCGCCCGCCGCCGCACGGTGGGCCGCTAGGGCAGCTTTGGGGGCATGGTCGGCGAGAAGCGCCGGCCATGACGCCCATGCGCTTGGCTCGAGCTCGAGAAGAGCCTGAGCATCGAGGTCGGGGGTCTCGGTGCGGAGGGCGCTGACGAGCATCCACCATTCGTCTGGTTCGAAACCCCAGTCGTGCCACCGCAGCGCATACGCGACGATCGGTGCGACGGTGTCGGGTTCACCGCGGCGGGCGGCGGTGTGTAGCGCCCAGCGGCTCATCACGGTGAGGGTGCCCGGCGTGTAGTCGTCGAGCACGCGCACCCAGCGGATGCGGGTCGTTTCGGGCAGGGTCGCCCATCGTGGGGTGTGTTGCAGCGGGTTTGGCATGTGTTTCTCCTTGCAATGAGGAGCAGTGACGCTCCGGTGACTTGCGAACGCAGATGGATGCGCACGCCCGTTCTTGCCCTAGGGCACCCGGCTCATCGGAATCGGGTTGCCGTGCAGCTAGCTAGGTACTTCGCGCTGCATCTCGTGAACGTGGTGGGGAGTCTCGCATGGGGGACTGACACTCATATGTCGGAGTGTCGATCCGGGTCATCGTCGGTGGGATCGACTACCGTGAGTCGGGACTACTTAGGAGCACAACTTGTCGAGCTATTCGGAACCCAAATCACCTGTGGGTACGGTTACCGAGCTCTTTGCCGGCGTCGGTGGTTTTCGCATCGGGTTGGCCCGTGCAGGTTGGAAAACATTGTTCTCAAATCAGTGGGAGCCCTCAACCAAAGTTCAGCATGCGTCGGAC
>CAZYYL010000170.1:0-3059 GCA_964651425.1 uncultured Microbacteriaceae bacterium
GAGTGGTGCGGCGGATGCCATGCGTCGCGCAATCTCGAGCGCGCGCGACGCGACCTCGTCGCGTGACACGAGTTCTTGCACGAGACCAATGCGGTGGGCTTCGCGCGCGTCGAAGGTGTCGCCCGTGAGCATCCATCGCATCGCATTTCCCCACCCACAACGACCCGCGAAACGCAGGGTCGCACCGCCGAATGGCAGAATGCCACGCTGCACCTCGAGTTGCGCGAACGAAGAATCATCGGCGGCGATCGCCACGTCCGACGCGAGAATCAGCTCAATGCCGAGTGTGTAGCAAATGCCCTGCACGCCCAAGACCACCGGCTTGGTAACTGCGGGCGTCTGCACACCCCAGGGATCGATGCCCTCGTCGGGAACGATGGAGAGTCCGCTGGCCGTGAGGCGCGGCGCGATGTCGGCAAGGTCGAGTCCGCCGGTGAAGTGGTCACCTTCGGCGAGCACGAGACCGACGCGCAGCTCCGAGTCCGCTTCGAGCTCGGCGTACGCGAGCGCCAGCTCGGTGAGCATCTCCATGTCGGCTGCGTTGCGCTTGTCGGCACGGTTGAGTCGCATGATGAACACATGTCCGTCGCGTTCGGTGAGGATGCGGTCTGCCATGGTGTTGCCTCTCGAAAGGTCGTCGTCTGAAGCCCTGTGGACAAGACTGCCCGATAAACTTCAGTGTCCGTATTGATAAGCGTATTGAGGTGTCTCACGTGAGCAAGATTCTCGTCACTGGTGGAGCTGGATTTATCGGTTCCAACTTCGTTCACTACGTGCTTCGTAACACGGACCACCACGTCACCGTGCTCGACGCCTTGACATACGCGGGTAATGATGCGTCGCTCAAAGACCTGCCAGCGGACCGGTTCACCTTCGTTCACGGCAACATCCTCGATGCCGAACTCGTCGACACGCTTTTTGCGAGCCACGACCTGGTGGTGCACTACGCCGCTGAATCGCACAACGACAACTCGTTGGCGAACCCGCGCCCGTTCCTCGACACGAACATCGTCGGCACGTTCACGCTCCTTGAAGCGGCGCGCAAGCATGGCACACGACTCCACCACATCTCCACCGACGAGGTCTACGGAGACCTTGAGTTGGATGACCCGGAGCGCTTCACCGAGAACACCCCGTACAACCCCTCGAGTCCGTACTCGTCGACCAAGGCGGGCAGCGACCTCCTCGTGCGCGCGTGGGTGCGTTCGTTCGGGGTGCAGGCGACCATTTCAAACTGTTCGAACAACTACGGTCCGTACCAGCACGTCGAGAAGTTCATCCCGCGTCAAATCACAAACGTCATTCGCGGCATTCGACCCAAGCTGTACGGCTCGGGTGAAAACGTGCGCGACTGGATTCACGCCGACGACCACTCGAGCGCCGTCATGACGATCATCGAAAAGGGCGTCATCGGTGAGACCTACCTCATCGGTGCGGACGGCGAGAAGAACAACAAAGAGGTCGTCGAGCTCATCTTGACAACGATGGGCAAGTCGGCCGATGAGTACGACCTCGTCGCTGACCGACCCGGACACGACATGCGATACGCCATCGACTCGTCGAAGCTGCGCACCGAACTTGGCTGGAAGCCGACCTTCGACAACTTCGAAAAGGGCATCGCCTCAACGATCGACTGGTACCGCGACAACGAGTCGTGGTGGGCACCCGTCAAGGATGCGACCGAAGCGTTCTACGCCGCTCAGGGTCAGTAACTTCATGGTCGAATTCGGCAAGTCCATCACGATTCGGGAAACCCCCATCCCGGGGCTGCTTCTTCTCGATCTCCCGGTTTTCGGTGATTCACGCGGCTGGTTCAAAGAGAACTGGCAGCGCGAAAAGATGGTCGCTGCGGGGCTGCCTGATTTTGGACCCGTACAGAACAACATCTCGTTCAATGATGAAGTTGGCGTGACGCGTGGAATCCACGCGGAACCGTGGGACAAGTACGTGTCCATCGCGACGGGCAAGATTTTCGGCGCGTGGGTCGACCTGCGTGAGGGGCCATCGTTTGGTGCCGTATTCACCGCGGAACTCGACCCGTCGATGGCCATCTTCGTTCCGAGCGGTGTGGCGAATTCGTACCAGACGCTGGAACCGAACACCGCGTACGTCTACCTCGTCAACGATCACTGGAGTGCAAACGCGCAGTACACATTCGTCAATCTGAACGACTCGACGGTGAACATTCCGTGGCCAATTCCTCTCGAAAACGCCTTGGTGTCCGACAAGGATCTTGCGCATCCGCAACTCGCCGATGTCGTGCCGATGACGCCCAAGGGCGTGCTCATCATCGGGGGCAATGGTCAACTCGGGCACTCGTTGCGAGCTGAATTCCCGGATGCGCGGTTCGTCACTCGCGCCGAACTCGACATCACCGACGTCGACCACATGGCGGGCATCCCATGGTCTGATTTTTCAACCGTGATCAACGCGTCGGCGTACACCAAGGTTGATGAAGCGGAAACGGCCGAGGGGCGTCGCATCGCGTGGGCATCCAACGTTGACGGCGTTGCGGCTCTGGTTGAGAAATGCCGCGAACACCGCCTGCTGTTGGTGCATGTGTCGAGCGACTACGTGTTCGACGGTACGGCCACGTCACCCTATTCCGAGGCTGAGCCGATGGCACCACTCGGGGTTTACGCGCAAACGAAAGCCGCGGGTGACGCGCTCGTCGCGACCCTGCCTCGCCACTACATCGTGCGCACGAGTTGGGCCATCGGCGACGGCGCGAATTTCGTTCGCACGATGATTCGCCTCGCCGAGAACGGCGTCGACCCGAAGGTCGTCAACGACCAGGTCGGGCGACTCACGTTCACGCAAGATTTGGCTGCGGGCATCCGTCACCTGGTGGATGTTCACCCGCCGTTCGGCGTTTACAACGTGACCAACGATGGGCCGACCGCAAGTTGGGCGCAGATCGCGGCGCAGGTGTTTGAGCTTGCCGGTCATGACCCGGCGCGCGTCACCGGAGTTTCGACCGAAGAGTACTTTGCGTCGGCACCGCATTCGGCACCTCGACCGCTGTACAGCGTGCTCGACCTTGCACTGGTGAAGTCAAC
>CAZYYL010000171.1:0-3059 GCA_964651425.1 uncultured Microbacteriaceae bacterium
ACAACGGCATGCCGGTGGTCTGCCTCAACGCGGCCGACTTCGGCATCTCAGGCTATGAGACGCCTGCCGAACTCGAGGAAAACGACATCTTGCGCGCCCGCGTCGAGGCGATTCGCCTGGCGTTGGGTCCGCTGATGAACCTCGGCGACGTCACCAACAAGACGGTTCCCAAGATGAGTCTGCTCGCACCCGCACGTGATGGCGGATTGGTGAGCACGCGCACCTTTATCCCACACCGCGTGCATGAGTCCATCGGTGTGCTTGGTGCGGTGTCGGTTGCCACGGCATGCATGCTCGACGGAAGCGTGGCCGCGAAAATCGCGGGTCTGGGCACCGTGGGCTCGACGCTTGATGTCGAGGTGGAGCATCCCACCGGCTTCTTCACCGTGTCAATGGAGGTCGACACCTCAGGCGGTTCGCCCGTCGTCACCAAGTCTGCGCTGTTGCGCACCGCCCGCATGCTCATGCGCGGCGACGTCTACGTTCTCGAATCGGTAGGAGAGAAGAAATGATCATCGATTGTCACGGCCACTACACAACGGCGCCTGAGCTGCACAACCAATGGCGCATCGACCAGCTCGCCGCGTATGCGGCCGGAGAGGCGAGCCCGGCTTACCCTGAGATATCGGATGACGTCATTCGCGCATCCATCGAAGAGAACCAGCTCAAACTCATCACCGAGCGCGGGTCTGACCTCACGATCTTCTCGCCTCGTGCATCGGCGATGGGGCACCACGAGGGTGATCAACGCATCAGCCTCGAATGGACTGTGGCCTGCAACAACCTGATCAAGCGCGTGGTTGACCTCTTCCCCGATGTGTTCGTGGGTGTGGCCCAACTTCCTCAATCGCCTGCTGCCGACCTCACCGCAACGATTGACGAGATGGAACGCTGCATCAATGAACTCGGGTTCATCGGCGTGAACCTGAACCCGGACCCGAGTGGCGGCCTCTGGCAGACCGTGCCGCTGACCGACAAGTTCTGGTACCCGCTCTACGAGAAGATGGTCGAACTCGACGTGCCGGCCATGATTCACGTCTCGGCGTCGTGCAACCCCAACTTTCACGCGACCGGCGCCCACTACATGAACGCCGACACAACCGCGTTCATGCAACTTATTCAGGGTGATCTGTTCGCGGACTTCCCCACGTTAAAGTTCATCATTCCTCACGGCGGTGGCGCGGTGCCGTATCACTGGGGTCGCTACCGCGGTCTTGCCGACATGCTGAAGCAGCCCAGCCTCGACACTCACTTGATGAACAATGTTTTCTTCGACACGTGCGTCTATCACCAGCCCGGTATCGACCTACTCGTCGAGGTCATCGACAACAAGAACATCTTGTTTGGTTCCGAAATGATCGGCGCGGTGCGTGGCATTGATCCGCAAACGGGCCACTACTTCGATGACACGAAGCGGTACATCGACGCAGCCGACATCTCCGACGCCGAGCGTGCGAGTATTTTCTCGAGCAACGCCCGCGCCGTTTTCCCGCGTCTCGACGCGAAGCTCAAGGCACGATCCCTGTGAGCCCGGCATTCGTGAAAGACGCCGACTGGCTCGATTGGCACCCGAATCCGACGAGGCCGTCATTTGCCGTTCCGGCCGGGGCGGTGGATGCGCACTGCCACGTTTTTGGCCCAGGCGACATCTTTCCCTTCGCGCCGGAACGCAAGTACACCCCGTGTGATGCGAGTTGGCAACAACTGTTCGCGCTGCGCGATTTTCTCGGATTCGAGAAGAACGTCGTCGTGCAGGCCACCTGCCACGGCGCCGACAACTCGGCTCTGCTCGACGTTCTCGAGCGTGCGGATGACAAGGCTCGCGGGGTCGTCACCGTCAAGCCGTCCATTGAGCGCGCCGAACTCGACGCGATGCACGCCCTCGGTGTGCGTGGCGTGCGCTTCAACTACGTGAAGCGCCTGGTCGATCCGAAGCCCGACGACTATTACCGTGAGATCATCGAGAAGATTCGCCCGCTCGGTTGGCACGTCGTGCTCTACTTCGAGCCGGCCGACCTTGGCCAGAAACGTGAGTTCTTCGAATCGCTCAACATTCCGCTCGTCATCGATCACATGGGTCGACCCGACGTCACGAAGCCGGTTGACAACGCCGAGTTCGGCCTGTTCCTCGACTTCATGCGTCGAAATGAGGACATCTGGTGCAAGGTGAGTTGCCCCGACCGACTTTCGGTCTCTGGCTCGCCGGACTTCGCCGACGTCGTTCCGTTCGCGAAAACGATTGTCGAGGAGTTCTCCGACCGCGTGCTCTGGGGCACCGACTGGCCACACCCCAACATGAAAAAAGAGATGCCCGACGACGGCATCCTCGTCGACTACGTGCCCTCCATTGCCACCACGGCCGACCTGCAGCGCAAGCTACTCGTCACGAATCCCAACAACCTGTATTGGAAGTGAGTCATGACAAAGCCCAACTTCGAACAGTTCGATGACATTCCCGGAACGACCATCTTTACGATGAAACTTGCCCGTCAGGGATTTCACTTGAATCAGTTCTGCATGAGCCTGCGCAGTGCCGCCAATCGCGAGCGCTTTAAGACAGATGAGCGCGCCTATCTCGATGAGTGGGAGATGACCGAAGCACAGAAGCAGGCCGTGCTCGACCGTGACTTTCAACGCATGCTCGACCTCGGTGGCAACGTCTACTTTCTCTCCAAGATTTTCGCGAGCGACGGACTCTCTTACGTTCAGGCCGTCAGCACGATGACGGACATGAACGTCGAGCAGTATCAGGCCATGATGCTCGCAGGTGGGCGAAGTCCCGACGGTTGGCGTTCGAAGAAGGAACGAGGTGAGGCGTAATGGCCCGCATTACCGCTGGAATCGCAACCAGCCACGTGCCCGCCGTGGGTGCCGCCGTCGACATGCAGCGCACCGAAGAGCCCTACTGGAAGCCGATGTTTGACGGCTATGAGTTCTCAAAGCAGTGGATGCGCGAGAACACCCCCGATGTGGCAATCATCATCTACAACGACCACGCCAGCTACTTCGGCATGGAAATCATGCCCACGTTTGCCATGGGAATTGGTGAGTCGTTTTCG
>CAZYYL010000172.1:0-3015 GCA_964651425.1 uncultured Microbacteriaceae bacterium
CTACCAGATCGAGCACCACTTGTTCCCGAGTATGCCGCGCACGCACCTCGCCACTACTCGTCGCATCGTGCGCGAATACTGCGCGAGTATCGGGGTGCCCTACACTGAAACAGGCATGATGCGTTCCTACGCGATCGTGATCGAGTACCTGAACAGGGTCGGATTGTCTGCACGAGATTCGTTTGACTGTCCGATGGTCGATTCGTATCGCCGAACGTAACCGCACAAGTTTGCGACTTCGCAAGAAGCGTGAAAAACCGGGTACTGGTTTTTGTACTCGGACATAGTGACTAGCGTCACGATAAAGAAAAGAAGAAAACAGCATGGCAACAGGAACCGTGAAGTGGTTCAACAACGAGAAGGGCTTTGGTTTCATCGCTCCTTCTGACGGCAGCCCCGACGTGTTCGCGCACTTCAGCGCGATCCAGGGCTCCGGATTCCGTGGACTCGAAGAAAACCAGCAGGTTGAATTTGAGACCGTACAGGGCCCCAAGGGTCTGCAGGCAGAGAACATCCGCCCGCTCTAAGCTCCACTCTGATTGCGCGTGACCCAGCGTCACGAGTAGTCAGAATAAGCGCCTCGCTCGATTCGTCGAGTGGGGCGCTTATTCGTTTAACAATCGCTACTTTTGTTTGAACACAAACCCGCAGTTGTTGCACGTGCGCATGAAGCCATACGGCGTGACCTCCTGGTGCGTATCCATTGATCCGCAGGTGGGGCAATTGTTTGCACTCATCGTGACCTCCTGTCGAGAGAATAGAGCGAGCGGGTGTCACTAGAGTTGGACAAATCCCCTCAGTGAATCGAGAAATCGTGAACGACAACGCCCAACTGACGACGTGCCTCTGGTTTACCGACAACGCACGCGAAGCGGCGGAGTTCTACGTCAGCAACTTCCCGAACAGTCGCATGTTGTCGCACTGGGTCACTCCAATCGAAACGCCCGGCAACCAGCCGAACACCGAGGTCACGGTCGACTTCGAGATTTTCGGGCAAAAGTTCGTCGGCGTTAACGGTGGTCCACTGTTTCCGCACACCGAAGCCGTCTCTTTCGTGATTCCCTGTGACAACCAGACCGACGTCGACCACTACTGGAATCTGCTCACGGCCGACGGCGGGCAAGAAAGTAAGTGTGGCTGGCTGAAAGACAAGTTCGGCGTTTCGTGGCAGGTCGTCCCAAATGAAATGGGCAACTACCTTGGCGGTGCCGATGCCGACGGACGTGCTCGAGCCACACAAGCCATGCTGCAGATGACAAAACTCGACATTGCCGAACTGAAAGCTGCTTACGAAGGCGCATGACGCATGTCCGTGACGTTTGAGACCGAAATCATTCGCGAGGGAAATCACGCGTCGATTGAGATTCCGGATTCGATGCTCGCTGACCTCGGAACGAACAAGCGTGCGCCACTCATCGTGACAATCAACGGGCACAGCTATCGCTCGACGGCAACGGGTGTGGCGGGCGGCTGTCGTGTCGTGTTCCCTCAAGCTGACCGTGCGTTGGCAGGTGTCTCGCAAGGACTCATCTCCGTGACGCTCAAGGTCGACTCCGGTGTGCGCGAAGTGGACGTGCCGCCCGAACTCGCCGACGCCCTTGTCGCAACCGGCCTGCGCGACGCTTTCGGCGCGTTCAGCTACTCGCACCGCAGAGAGTGGGCTCGATCTGTTGCCGATGCCAAGAAGGACGAGACCCGCGCAAAGCGAATTACGTTCGTCATCGACGCGGTTCGAACGAAGTCGACGTAGAGGCTACTCGTCGGCCGCTTGCCAGCAATACCAGGCCACAACGCTTCGGTACGGTGCAAACTTCTCGCCGGCAACGTGCAGTTCGCGGGGCTCGACGGGCGCATCCATCGCGTAGATCTTTTGCCAGCCACGGCGAACCCCCACGTCGCCCGTGGGCCATACGTCCAGTCGCGCAAGTTGATGCATCATGAACATGTCGACCGTCCACGCGCCTATACCCCAGAGGCTGGTGAGCTGACTCACGATGACATCATCGTCGTCAATGTTGTGCAACGCATTCACGTCGACGAGACCCGAGATTGCGGCATCAGCGAGACCGCGGATCGTCTTGAGTTTGGCGCCTGAGATCCCCGCGGAACGCATGGCAAGTACATCCGCTGCCATCACCGCTTCGGGCGTCACCTCACCGCCGACAATCCCAACGATTCGCCCGTGAATCGTCTCCGCCGCCTTGACCGACAGTTGCTGCGAGATCACGGATTCAACAAGCGCTTCAAAGTGACTCTCATCAGGCACCCGTGACCCCAGTCGGCAGAGCGGTGATCGATCGATGACGGCGGCAAGTCGTTTATCGCGCGAGCTGAGGTCCGCGACGATGGCGCGCATCTGCTTCTCTGTCACGGGCATGTCATCACGATACCGTCGCGCCACGTGGTGACACCCATCGAGACTAGGCTCAGTTCTCATGTACGCATCTCGTCGCGCCCTCGGCGCAATCTTCGTCAGTGGCCTTTTGGCCGGTGGACTTTCCGCCTGCACGTCTACTCCCGTTGCGGAGCCAACTCACTCACACAACATGATGGATGCGCCCACCACTGTGAACGGGCTCGCGCCTATCGGTGAGGCTCGCGTTCTCGCTACGTCCACGCGCTTGATTGACGAAACGACGGACGGAATTCGTCACCTCGTTTACCGCGACGTTCGTGCCGTCGGCACTCGCGCAGCCATTCATATGCACCCGTACGGCGGGAGCACCTGTGTTCTCTCCGGCGAAGTCACGATCTACATCGAAGGCAAAGAACCACAAACTGCGGGCGCGGGCGATTGCTACTGGATGCCCATCGATACGCCCATGTACGCGTACAACTCAGGTACCGTTGACGCCGTCTTCTTTGACACATTCAACATTCCGCCGGATGCGGAGCCGTGGGTCGTTATCGAACCGGGCATGGAAGACCAAGCCCAGAACTTTGGCTAGAGAGCTCGCTTCAGCGCGTCGATGATTGACGGTGCCCGGTTGTCGGTCCCGGTCTCTAGGCGGTTGG
>CAZYYL010000173.1:0-3007 GCA_964651425.1 uncultured Microbacteriaceae bacterium
CAAGAGCGAGTGTGAATGTCGAATTGACGAGCGGTTTGCCGTAGCTGGTGCCCGCAGCGTAATTGCGGTCGACGTGCGTCTTAGAGACGTTCTGGGTCATCAGCGTGAACATTTGGTTGTCGGCTTCGGTGACGGTCTTGCCGAACGGGTGGTAGTAGATGTCGCCAATGGCAAAATCTTCGAACAGTCGGCCGGTCCAACCTTCAACAACGCGGGAATCAGTCATGAATATATTCTATACAGTTCGCGGTTTTCCGAGCATGATCGGTTTGCTCGTATCCATCGTGAAGAAGTCGTTGCCCTTGTCATCGACGATGACGAACGCCGGGAAGTTCTCCACTTCGATCTTGTACACGGCTTCCATGCCGAGCTCGGGGTAATCGATGACCTCCATCGAGCGGATGCTGTCCTGCGCCAGGCGCGCAGCCGGACCGCCCACCGAACCGAGGTAGAACCCGCCGTGTTTCTTGCACGCTTCGGTGACCACGGCGGATCGGTTGCCCTTCGCGAGCATCACGAGTGACCCACCGGCTGCTTGGAATTCGTCGACGTAGCTGTCCATGCGTCCCGCCGTCGTGGGGCCGAACGAGCCGGTCGGCAATCCCTCGGGTGTCTTCGCCGGTCCGGCGTAATAAACGGGGTGGTTCAGCGCATAATCGGGCAAGCCCTCGCCGTTTTGCAGTCGCGCACGAAGCTTCGCGTGCGCGATGTCTCGAGCCACAACCATCGTGCCCGTGAGCATGACGCGGTCGCCGACCTTGAGGGCACTGAGTTGTTTCTGAATCTCGGGCATCGGCTGGTTCAAATCGATGGGATGCCCGGGCGAAGCCTGCTCGATCTTCTCGAGACCCGTCTCGGGTATGAAGCGAGCCGGGTCGTGCTCGAGTTCTTCGATGAACACGCCGTCGGCGTTGATGGTTGCGAGAATCTGACGGTCAGCTGAACACGAGACGGCAATGGCGATGGGCAAGGATGCTCCATGCCGAGGCAGACGCACCACGCGCACGTCGTGGCAGAAGTACTTGCCACCAAACTGGGCGCCGTAGCCGATGGTCTGCGTGAGTTCGAAGACTTTCTTTTCGAAGTCGAGATCGCGGAATCCGTGACCCGAGCCATCGCCCTCGGTCGGCAGCGTGTCGAGATAGTGGGTTGAGGCGAGCTTCGCTGTCTTGAGGGTGAACTCGGCGGACGTTCCACCTATGACGACGGCGAGGTGGTAGGGCGGGCACGCGGCGGTACCGATGCTGGCGATTTTCTCGCGGAGAAAGGTGAGCATGCGCTCCTCATCCAGCATTGCCGTCGTCTCTTGATAGAGGAACGACTTGTTCGCGCTGCCGCCACCCTTGGCCATGAACATCAGCTCGTAGGTGTCACCGTGCGCGAGCTGGATGTCAATCTCGGCAGGGAGGTTCGTCTTGGTGTTGGCCTCTTTCCACAGAGTCGTTGGGCCGAGCTGCGAGTAGCGCAGGTTGAGGTCGCGGTACGCGCGATAAATTCCCTTCGAAATGTGGGCCGCATCGTGTCCGTCGCTCATCACGCGGTGTCCGCGCTTCGCGACGACCAATGCCGTTCCGGTGTCCTGGCACATCGGCAACACACGTCCCGATGCGACGTTCGCGTTCTTCAATAGGTCGAGCGCGACGTAACGGTCGTTGCCCGACGCTTCAGGGTCATCCAGAATCTTGCGCAACTGAGCGAGGTGCTCGCTGCGCAGAAAGTAGTTGACTTCGCGGTACGCCTCGTACGCCAGGGTCTCGAGGGCCGAGCCGTCGACCTCGAGCACGGCTTTGTCGCCCTCGCCGATTCGGTGCACGCCCTCTGTGGTCACCAACGTTTTCGGGTAGTCCGGCTTTTTGCGCGGGAGTAGTTCGACGTACGTGGGTGCGGGAGTTGCTGATCCGGTACTCATCTCTCCAGTTTGCCACTGACAGTGCGCGTGTTTAGGTGCGCGCGGGATTCTCGACGTCGTGGCGGAAAGTTTCGGCGACTTCGACCGACAAGGACATCTCCGTGGCGCCGATCGAGTCGAGGTAGTTCGTTTTGACCGGGCCGAGGTTTTCTCCACCGAGGATGACCTTTCCAAACACGGTTTGTGATGTCTGCCGGGCCGGGAACTCGATGTCGGCCGGGGAGAGCCGTGGGAGACTGAGGTCATGGAATTCACCGACCTGCGCGATTTGCGTGTCTCCCGAATCGGCCTCGGCTGCATGGGAATGTCACACATCTACACGGGGTATCGCCGACCAGACGAAGACAAGATTCGCGTCATTCACCGCGCGCTCGAACTCGGAGTGAACTTCTTCGACACGGCGGAAATCTACGGCCCGTTCATCAACGAAGAACTCGTCGGTCGGGCGCTGCGGGGCAAGCGCGACCAGGTAGTGCTGGCCACAAAATTCGGTCTGATGACTGGGCGCGGCGACGACCGCAAACTCGGACTCGACAGCTCGCCCGACAACATTCGCTATGCCGTCGAGGCGTCGCTTGCGCGGCTGGGTACGGACTACATCGACCTGTACTACCAGCATCGCGTCGATAAGAGTGTGCCCATCGAAGACGTCATCGGTGTGCTCGCCGACCTCGTCACCGCGGGAAAGATTCGCGCCATAGGACTCTCGGAAGCAGGGCAGGAGACGATTCGTCGGGCAAACGCCGTGCATCCCATCACGGCTCTGCAGTCGGAGTATTCGTTGTGGACTCGTGATGGCAACGACGGCACTCTCGACCTATTGCGCGAACTCGGCATTGGTTTCGTGCCGTATTCGCCGGTGGGACGTGGAATGCTCGCCGGCGGCATTCGTGACCTCGGTGACCTGGATTCCGACGACTGGCGTCTGACCAACCCTCGGTTTGCCGATGGCGCGTTCGAGCACAATTTGCGCGTATTGAACGAGGTTGAGGCGATTGCCGCCGAAGTCGGATGCACGCTCGCCCAACTGTCACTCGCGTGGCTGCTCGCCAAGGGCGACGATTGGGCGCCGATTCCCGGAACAGTCAACATTGATCA
>CAZYYL010000174.1:0-3000 GCA_964651425.1 uncultured Microbacteriaceae bacterium
GCAACCTCCGGCGCTCCCCACCACGTGCATGCCGAGTAAGTCGTGCTCCACGGCTTTCCGCTCACGAGGTTATTCGCGTCGACTGTTGTTCCCCACGACGATGTCGCGAGCGAGTAGTAGTTGATGCCGTAGTCCGAGCCCACGGAAACTTCCGAGTAGATGAAGATATTGCCATCAGCCGTGACGTGAATCGCCGCGTTGATGTTCGTGGTGGCGTAGTTGTCCGGAGCCGCATCAATGAGCCCAGACTGAGCCCCCGAAGTTGCGTCGAAGACGACGATTTTTCCCGTCCCCTTGTTGAAAACGTAGATGTGACCGTCGTAGTAGGCGAAGTTGCCACCATCCGTCAGATCACTGCTCGAAAGGGTGAAGTTGCTCTCGAAGACACCACTCGTGACGTTGAACTTGAAGATGTTGTAATCGCCCGACACGGCATCAAAGCTCGAGGCATAGACGTTGCCCGTGAGGTCGTCGACAGCAAGACCATCCGGTGTGAAGAAATCGCCAATTGCGGAGGTCTCACCAATCTGAATTGCATCCGCATTGGTGAGCAAATCTGTGGAGTAGATGTATCCACTCGAAAGCAAGTACAAGACATCGTTCTTGTTGTCAATCGCGACAAACGGGTATGGCTCGTTGAAACTTGTGTCAACGCCACTAGCCACTTGCTCGATGCTCAGAGTGTCCAGACCGAATTGCTCCATCGCGTACGCGTCCATCGCAGTTGGAATCTGGCACACAATGCTTCCTGCATTCGCTTTAGTGAGGGCCGATGCAGGCGACGCCACGAGGATCGAGGCGGCAACCACGGCGACCGAGACGGCGAGTATTTTCTTCATTCTGATCTTCCTTCGTTGTCGCCCCGGAAGGGCGGTATGAGATGTGTCTGTCGAGTCTTCGTTCGTGGGAGAGTGGCTACGCAGCGCGTCGACGGAGAGCAACGAGTGCGATACCGGCAAGCGCGAGCGACACGGCCCCACCAACCGCGCCACGTGTTGCTCCGCCATCGATTCCTGTATTGGGCAGAGTCGGCGTGGGTTCAGGTCCACCCCAGACCGTGCACTGGGCCAGGTCGTAGGCCACGTCAATGACCGTTGCGTCAGTTTGTGGACCAACCCATTGGGCCGACGAAAGCGAGTAGAAGTTGATCGCGGCGGTGCTGTTGCTGTCTGTGTACAACACAAACAGGGTTCCATCAGGCATCACGTCGATCGACGGCACGGAAATCGGGACATAATTCGGGATGGCCGGAAGCGTTCCCGTTTCGTCACCGGTGACCCCGTCGAAAACGTGGATAACACCGGTTTGGAAGTCCGCCGAGTAAAAGTGCCCGTCGTGCCACGCCAAACCGGCGCCGGAGAACGAACCGGTGGCGTTGAGGGTGATGTATTCGTCCATGGTCTGCGTCGTCGTGTTGAGCTTGGAAATGACCGTCAATTCGGAAAGCGTGGCGACAGAGGCTTCGTAAACCGCACCCGTGGCATCATCGACTGCGAGCCCCGAGACTTCTCCATTGAAGAATGGGTCTGAGTTATCCGCGACATATACGGACTCGGTTTGGGCAACGATGTCGGTTGCATAGATGGAGTTAGTCACCACCATGTATGCCAGGTTCTTGGTGTTATCCACGGCGACCGCAGACGAACCGTTGCCGAAGAGCGGGTCAGTCCCAACGGAGAATGAGTCAAGGAGTTGGGTGGTCATCGAATACTGTGACGACTCCGAGTTACCAGGGTCTACCGGAGTCTGACAGAACACACTCCCTGCGGGAACATTGGTCAGCGCTGAGGCAGGCGCGACGAGAGCGAGGGACACAGCGGCGAGTGTCACGCCAATAACGAGCTTCTTCAACATTCCTTTACTTTAGTGAATCTGGTTCGCAAAATTTCGGTGAAGGAGCGACCGGCGGCGAAATCCCACTCGACGCGATGCAAAGTCCCAGTGGGGACCGTCGTGAACTGCCACCCTTCGACATTCACTGGATGTCGAAGCCTCCCGAATCCCAGCACCGATAAACCCAAGCAAAAAGTAAGACCCCTCGAAAAGGAGGGGTCTTACTTTTTGGCGGTCCCGGTGGGATTTGAACCCACGGTGCGCTTTCACGCACACAACTTTTCGAGAGTTGCACCTTCGGCCGCTCGGACACGGAACCGTCCGACAGTTTACCTACGCTACACAGGGTGTCGCCAATCGGGATGTGCATGCGTGCGTATCCACTACCGAAGCGACGTCTGCTCACGCGCCTAAACTGACCGCATGGCCAAACCCGCAAGCCCCGGATACACGTGCACCGAATGCGGTTGGACGACCGTCAAGTGGGTCGGCCGGTGTGGCGAGTGCCAGGCATGGGGCACAGTGCTCGAAACCGGCGTCAAGTCGGGCATCGAAGCTCGCGTGGTCAAGGTCACGATTGGCGAAGATAGCGTCGCTCGGCCAATCACCGAGATTCCGATATCGGGTGTGCTCTCGCATGTTCCCACGGCCATCGGCGAATTCGACCGCGTGCTCGGCGGCGGCATCGTTCCCGGCGCGACCATTCTGTTGTCGGGCGAACCCGGCGTCGGTAAGTCGACCCTGTTACTCGAGGTCGCGGCTCGTCGCGCTCGCTCCGGCAGTCGAGTGCTCTACGTCAGCGGTGAGGAGTCGGTCAACCAAGTGCGCCTGCGCGCGGCTCGCACCAACGCCCTGCACGAAAATCTTTACCTGATCAGCGAAAGCGACCTCAGCACCATCATCGGGCAGGTCGAAGCGACCAACCCCGACCTGCTCATCGTCGACTCGGTGCAGACGGTGTCGAGCTCGTCGGTCGACGGGCTGGCCGGCGGCGTGGGTCAGGTGCGTGAAGTGGCGAGCGCGCTCGTGCGTTTGGCCAAAGACCGCGACCTGCCACTCGTGCTCGTCGGACACGTCACCAAAGACGGATCCATCGCCGGGCCACGTACACTTGAGCACCTCGTCGACGTGCCCCTTGACCTTCACCGGGCTCCACACCTTCGCAAG
>CAZYYL010000175.1:0-1401 GCA_964651425.1 uncultured Microbacteriaceae bacterium
GACAAGGGCAACCTTCCCAAGCAACTCAAGAACGGTGCGAATAAGCGCGCCGCACAGCTGCGCAAACTACGTCGCGAAAAGCCTGCGGTCTTCGCAGCGGTCGTCGTCGGTGGCGTCGCGGTCACCGCGGGCATCCTCGCTCTAGTTGTAAAGAACGTCACAAAGAGGTAATTTCTCTTATCGCTACATCCGTCAATGACGACACGGCTCCTCTTCACCTGATGAAGGCACGCTGAATCGTTCGTGAGGAATCCACGCGTCGTCGGCGTTGAGTGAAGTCGTGTTGTCGCACAAGGAAACCGATGACACTCACCGCACCGACTGACGCCAAGCCACTTGGGGGCTTTCGCGTACTCGTCCCGCGGGGCGGTCCGTGGGGTGACTCGGTAGCGTCGGCTCTACGAGCCAAGGGTGCGACTGCGGTCATCGCTCCGATGACGAACTTTGTCACGGCGCCCGACGCCGAGGATCTTTCTTCGGCCATCGCCGCTCTTGCCGCGGGCGAATTCGACTGGGTCACGCTGACAAGTTCCACGACCGTCGACGTGCTTTCGGCTTATCGCGCGGTCATCCCCCCAACGACGCGTATCGCAGCGGTCGGCGAGACGACCGCGAGCGCCTTGGCAGCCATCGGATACACCGCAGATCTCACTCCGAGCGAAGAGAACACCGCACGCGGACTTCTTGAAGAGTGGGAATCGGCGACCGGCGGGGTGGTCCCGCTTCGCGTGCTCACACTGCGTTCGCAAGTGGCCGTCCCGGTTCTCACCGAAGGACTCAAACGCATCGGTCACGATGTGCGATCTGTCGTCGCGTATCGCACGATTGGCGTGCCCATAGATGACGACATCGTTGAGCAGGTGCGCAACGGCGAGTTCAACGCCGTGCTCGTGACCTCGGGCAGCGTCGCCGAACAGGTCGCTCACCAGCTGGGAAACATCCCCGAAGCAACCTTTGTTGTGGCGATTGGGCCGCGGACGGCGACGGATGCGCGCCACTCTGGCGTGCGCGTCGATGCAACGACCCCCGACGGCGACCTCGAGTCGCTTATTGGTGTGTTGCTGAACCGACGCTGACGGGTCGGTGCGCGGCGCATCCCGGCGACTTGGTTTCACATTCAGCGCAGCACACGAATCGTTTGCGGCACGACAGGTCGAAACAGTTCGCCATGTGGCTCGTCGGTTCGCCACACACCTGGCACCCGTTGAGCACGGCGGCCCCCGGAGCGAAGTCGACGGCGATGCGACCGTCAAAGACGTAGAGCGAGCCTTCCCACAAACCGTCGTTGCGTTTCGCCTCGCCATAGCGAACGATGCCACCGTCGATTTGATAAATCTCATTGAAACCGCGTGCGCGCATGAGAGGCGTGAGAACCTCACAGCGGATGCCACCGGTGCAGTA
>CAZYYL010000175.1:1501-2990 GCA_964651425.1 uncultured Microbacteriaceae bacterium
ACTTCGTCGGGAACCCCGAAACTCACGACCTCGGCGCGGGCCTTGACGCTGAGCTTCGGGAAGTCGGTGATCAATCCGTTGTCGTCGAACGACGTGCCATCGCTCCATTTGACGTCGAGATTTGCGAATCCGGCGTATTGCTTGGTTTTACGCACGTACTTCTTGACGTTCTCGACCGTGCCGCCGACGGTGCCGTTGATGCCGTGGCGAGAAACGATGATGCGCCCACGAAGGTGCAGTGATTCGCACAGGTCGCGTTGCCAGAGACGTACCGCATCGGGATCCGCGAGCGGGGCGAAGGCGTAATACAGCGCGATTTTCGGGATGGCCACGACTTGATTTTATTCGCGCGAACCGTCGGGCGCGGGCACCGGTCGAGCGCAGGGCAGAAATTGACAATCATTCTCAATAAGCCTACTGTCGAGAAGTGAACTCGTCACGCACATTTCGTCGACCCGCGCTTGCCGTGGGCGCGTTGGTGACGCTCATCGGTGCGCTAACGGCGACGATGCTCACGGCCTGCTCACCTATTTCTCCACCGGACGAGTTTCGTGTCGTGACGTCGACAACACAGGTGAGTGATTTCACGAGAAACGTTGTGGGCGAGACCGGACGCGTATACGCACTCCTCCAGGCCAACCAGTCGGCACACACGTTCGATCCGTCGGCCCGCGACTTGCTCGAATTGAACCGGGCCGATGCGTTCGTTATTAATGGCGACGATCTCGAGCCGTGGCTGTCTGATGCCATCGCGGCTTCTGGGTTCCATGGTCAACTCATCGTCGCGTCAGACGGAGTAGCGCCCATCACGCGCAATGGCGTGACGGACCCGCACGTGTGGACAGACCCCGCAAACGCGGAGCGGATGACCGCCACGATTGCGAAGGGCCTGACTCACGCAAATCCCGCCGACGCGGGCGTGTATGAGTCGAACGCCAGGGCCTACGTCCAGAAGCTGATCATGCTTGACGACTGGATTCGCTCAACACTCGATCAGGTTCCGCCAGCAGAGCGCTTACTCGTTACCAATCACGACGCGTTTACCTATTTCGTCGACACGTACGGAATCACGTTGGTCGGGTCGATCATCCCGGAATTTGATGACAACGCGGAGCCGAGCGCCGCCGACATCGATGAACTCGTGAACAGGATTCGGACGGCCGGCGTCAAAGCGATCTTTGCCGAAAGCTCGATTTCTCCGAAACTCGCCGAAACAGTTGCAACAGAAACGGGAATCCTCGTCTTTGCCGGTCCTGATTCGCTGTATTCCGACACGCTGGGTGCGCCGGGCAGCGGTGCGGACACCTACATCTCGTCGACCATCCACAATGTGACTCAACTGGCACGCGCGTGGGGAGTCACGCCGGCGCCACTACCGAAGGAGATCGCGAATGCCTGACGCACTCATTGAAATTAATGGCGGATCATTCGGATACGACAACGAGACGATGATCGCGGAGCTCACCGACGCGTTCCGTATCTCGGTGCC